>NZ_JAEUFG010000014.1 GCF_018588585.1 Bacillus sp. SM2101 | reverse complement strand
TCATTTTAGAGGATAAATTGCCTTTTTTTGTGTTCAGATTATAAGAATAAAAAACTGTAAGTTTTTCAGTGCCCTCGTTCAATACAGAGATCACCTTCTTAATGTAGCCTAGGCTTTTTTTAAAATGTCCTTTACAAAGGGTACACTTTACCTTTTAACACTGGCTTTTTTATATTGTAACTCAACATTGTCACCTCATTTAGCAATTCTACCTCGGTTAGATTTCATCTTTCTATTATTAAGTGCTAATTGCATTTTTGATAAATCCTGTTGGATTCTATCTAAAAGATATTCTGCTTTTCTAATTTCGTCGATAGATTTGTGTGCTCTATTATTAAGTATTTCATCTGAATAAGCAAGCGCTTTCAAAAGTTCTCCGGATAATTTTTCATATTGTTTTACATCTTTCAATATAAATCCTCTCCTATCTCTTCCGTTACCCTTCTATGCCTTGAAAGAGTAGTAAAACGTTACCTTCTTGTAACGTTTTACTATTGAAAAGATATTTTATATAAGCACATGAGGGGAAATTTGGATATTTATTTAATTTTACCAAAATAATAAAAAGTACGCTTTTAGCATGAGAGGCGATTTAGGGAGATAATATACTAGTTTTCTTTAATATACTATGTATTTCTTTATTTTATATAAATATATTTATAATGAATTAAATTTTGTTTTATAATTTTAGAATTTGGTGGGGCAATAGTTTATATCTTGACTATCTTTTTTACCTTTGGCTGCGTTAATGTTTAATGTTGTTTTTCGGATGAATGATTGCGAAACCTTAACTATCAAGGTTTCCAATCATTTTCATCATAATGCAACCCACAAATCTCGCTAAAAACAGTTTGTGTCTCAACATTTACGTTTCACAGCACCTTATCTTTAATATCGGTGACAATATCTTTTTCTCAACATTGAGGTTCCAATATGTCTTCATTCATAACAATGTGTGTTTTATCTATAATATTCATAATTGACAACTGTGCGTAGTGCTAGTTACATTAAGATTTGAACAGAAACATGGATATTATATAGTAGTCTTTCTTTCTTGATTGTTCCAGAGCTATTAAACCCTTTCATAAAACTAATAAAGTTAGCTTGATAAACTTCTAACCCGCATCGGTCCGAAACAAAACAGGTAGTAAATAACACTTTCCGATAATAAAACGTTCAGGTTAACCTGAACGTTTTTCTTGTTAATTAGCATGTTATTTTAGTTTAAAATGTCAACCTATATTTAGCTGCAATAGGCTATTTCCTTGTCGCTTGTTTCTTTACTATAGAAGAGCCTTCCATGACTGTGGATATAGCATGTTTATAAACTAATTGTTGTTTTCCTTCTACTTCAGCAAGTACAGTGAAAATGTCAAAATCGATTACCTTACATCGAAACTGAAAACCACTAACCAAGATTATTGTGACAAGTGATTGATTTTCTTTTGCTGTTAAAAGCTGCGTATCTTGTTGATTAATTTGATTTTTATTACTTTTCATACTTCTACCATCTTCCTTTATATTCCATTTGTAGTTTGTACCCAAATAAAATGAACATTTTATTGTGTTTATATGAGAGTTCTTAGCTCTGCTATAACGAATAGACTCCTACAAATTTAATCTTGATGAAATTTAGCAGGATTAACGTTTTTAATTAAAATGAGTCCATCATATTGTTCACTAGGGATAAAGGTTTCTTCATATAACCCCCAAAGCTTACTCGTTGCTTCAGTATTCCACCAATACTTATTTGACATATCATTTTTAATATCAATATTTAAAAAAGTAACTGGATGTCCAGACTGATAAAGATGTTGCTCAATTGAATTTTTTTTATGATCGGTAATTACATCAACAACCTCGCCATTAAGATATGTATTTTTCCCACTATACATATAAAGTCCTACAACATATGATTCCTCTATAATCTTTTTAGGTAAATGTTCAACAAAGGTAACAAAAGGTGGAATACCATCACTACTTTCTACTTTAATCTTGGATCTATTTTTCATAATATGACCATTATGAGCCCATACAACAAACTTTTCATTCGGGTACACTTCTTCAAGAAGATACACTAAATTTTCTGACATTAGTTTATCTCTCGGTTCATTATCTCTCTCATTACTACTAAAATATTCATCATTATAGACATCAATAAGGGTGTTCATTCTTTGCTTAAGTATCATTAGAATTAAACTTTTCATGTCATCTTTTAGAAATGTTTGATTCTCTCCTTGATTCACAAGGCTAGATAATACATTATACTTCTCAATCAATTCTTCTGTATTTTTAACCCACTCATGATTTTCAACATTATTAAAATCTGATCTAATTAATTTAAAAAATTCAACTTCTACATCTCTAAGTTCTTCTGCAAAATCTCTATTTTTATCTTCAAAAAAATTGTATAGTACTTGACTTGTGAATTGTTGTGGTTGTATGTCAACCCCTGCAATTTCAATAGGGGTATTTGAAGTTTTCTGTTCTTTTATGTATTGTAATAACTTTATATTATTATCAGTATACCATATACCCCACAATGCATTTTTCAACGCCTCAGTTGCACTCTTATCTACAAGCATCTCATTTGTAATATTTACATCGGCTAAACCGCTTTCAAATGCGATAACATTATAATCTAATTCTTCATGTAAGTACTTAATAAGCCTACTTTTAATTAAATTGTATTCAGCTACCGTGTGTGAGCTTTCTCCTAGCATGACTATTCTTTTATCTTTAAGTACATCCTTTAAAAAATTCAGATCACCATAATCATCACTTTCTAGTTCAATCCGTTTAAATTCGTTGGCTGCTTCATAGAAACCTGGTTTAATCTGCGCCTCATTAATGACCTCTTGACTACTTTCTCGTTGATCATTCAGTAATTCTTTATTTGCACAGCCAGAATTTAATACTAGATTAATACATACAAAAATAATAATCAAACCTGAGCTTTTTTTAATAAACTTCAAAAGATTCATCCCCTCCTGATTTATTTGATATCACATTTTGTATTAGTTTAGTTTAATAGATAAAAATGGACTTCCATTAAAAAATACAAATTGCTACTAGAATTACTGCAAATCACAACATCATTTTAATTCTATCATAATAATACATTTTCTGACATAAATGTAAAGTAAAACCCCTACTCAAAAGAGTAGGGGTAATCTTATAAGCTATTAATTCCTTATACAATTACATTAATTTCGACATCTAAATTTACGTCTGATTCTACTTCACTTACTTCTTCGATTGATACCATTTTCGTTTTATAGTAGCCTCATCTTAAGCGAAAGCCAATTCTGTAGTTGTTAGCTGCTAAATTTGTCACTTTATCATTTAAAATCTATCCACATCCAAAGAGGAATAATCTCATTACACATAGAATAGGTTAATGTTGGTAAATTTTTTTAAGGAGTGAGGTAAATGTTAGAATTTGAATTAAAGAGTATTGAAATGATCAGAAATAAGGTTCTAGCAACAATCGATGGTCTTTCTGATGAACAATTGAATAAAAAAGTATCTGAAGACCGTTGGAGCGTTGCTCAACTACTTAATCATTTATACACGAGTGAACTAGGGTTTACATCTTTAATAAAAGCTGGCTTAGAAAATCCTGAAAGTAAAGAAGCAAAAAAAAGACCTCTATTATTAATGCTAGACAGATCTCAAAAAGTAAAAGTTCCTGATGAACTTGGCCCTACAGATGACTTTATGACCAAAGATAAATTATTACAATGTTTATCAGAATCGAGAGAAGGATTGTTAAAAGTACTCAATGAGATGAATGATAACGAAGACAACTATACGAAAGGAATTCCAAATCCGGTATTTAAATATTTAAATTTGGCTCAATCTGTGGAGTTTATCGGCTTACATGAATTAAGGCATTGGGAACAGCTGAATGAAATAATCATTGATAGCTTTTATGTACCAGTAGCTAATTAAACTCCCACAAAATCACATATTATACACACAGAAATTACACAACTTTATTATTTAATAGGGTTATAGCAATTTTTCATATTGTTTTCCCCTCTCTTATTTAAACACACGTTGTTACGTGTGTTTTTTTCGTTACAAATTATTGTCAACGCACCTTACCTAATGCCCAAGGGCGATTAAACCCTAAATCATATATAGAGCTCAACTGCAACTGATAAACAATCCCATCAGTCGGAAAGTATACATTTTTTAGTATCTTGTGACTCAGCTGGCTAGATAACAACTTATGTTTTAAGTTGTTATCTTACCTGCCAAAATTAAGTTGTTATGTTATTATTATTTATTTGTTATAAAGAATATAGTGATAGTATTTTTTGTTCTCAATTACTACAGTATCAATAAAAGTAAAATTACTTTTTACTATTACTCTATTTGAGCTTACATTATTTGTTAAAGCAATAGCATTGAGGGATTTCAGGTTCGTATTGTCAAATAAAAATTTAGTAAATGCCTTCACAGCTTTAGTTGTACAGCCTTTATTTCTATGGTGCATTGATAGAACAAAACCAATCTCCCTATTTGGAGCCGGCAATTCTTCCTTTATAGAAGTCGTTATACAGCCAATAAATTCTTCAGTTTCTTTTAAAATTATCCCTAATTTTAAACTTTTTGTCCCAATATGAGGGACGGACTGTAAGAACTCTCTCCCACCAGGGATTTCCCAGTTTGCTAACCAATCTAATCTTTGTTCTTTCGTTGAGATCCAATCTGGTAAAAACTCAGCAACACCAGGGTGTGTAGTTATTTCGAAATATTCATCTAAATCTTCAATTCTCAATTCTCGTAAATAAATATCCCCACAGTCTATCTTAAATTCCATATTTCGCTGTTCCATAGTTCTTCCTCCTTGATGTGAAGGAACACACATAGTAATTTTTTTATATGTCTAATACACAGGTGAACATCACATTTTGGATTGCTACTTTATGTATTTTTACTACATGCACTCTCCTAGTTTATATATGTAAAAATATAGTATATAAATATCAAAAGAAAATTAATAAATTGTAGGCATAAAGACCCCCATACAAGTCTATAGTGAATTTTTTTCTAATCTAGCTGAAAATTTGTACTTGTAACAACCCCTTCATGCTTATATATTTATGGATTGCCACTTCTTTAGTTTCTTATACTTTTATCATTCATCAGTAGACTTTATGATATATATATCCATTTCTACCGATTCTCCGTTTGATGTTTCTTCACTAAATGACGAAACCTTATAAAATTTATTTTTTTCTAATAATGCTATTGATCTGCCGTTTAATGAACTCGTAAACGCCTCTATGGATTTAAGTTTCATATCATTAAAGCCATATTCAATAACTTTATTTAGTGCCTCCGTCATAATTCCTTTTCCTACGTTTTCAGGAAATAATACATATCCTACTTCTGCTTTTGATTGATTCATTGAAATGTTCCAGATAGTAATGGTACCTAATATTTTATTTGTAAATACATCTGCAATAGCCCAAATAATCCACTTATTGTTCTCAACGCCCTTATTCATACGATGAATATAATTTGGGGCTTCTTTATGGCTTTTGTATACGGGCATATCAACATACTTAAAATTTTCTTTTTTCGACTGAAATTGAAAAATCAAATCTGAATCACTTAATTCAAGTTTCCTTAGTAATAATCTGTTCGTTCTTAGAGTAGGAAAAGGATTGAAAATAATCATACTATACACTCCTCCTCAAATAACATAATAAGAATACACGTTCTATACCCATCCACTAACTAAATCTTCCGGAGAACAATCGTGAAAAAATAATCCCTAACAATGCGTACCTCCCTGTATTAAATGTTCTAGGAAGAGGACATCATAAAATCTATAGATATGGCCTATAATAATACCCACTATAATGATGACTCATAATAATATGTTTAATTTGATTTTTTTAACAAAATGGTCTCAGTTTCTTCTCCCCAAGTTATTTCTAATGTAACTTCTTCAGGTAGTGTAAGGTCTATCCTTCAGGGCTTGTTTCAAATGCTATATGAAAATTTTTAATACCTTTTAAAGATACAGGGTAATTACTCTTAAAACTGCTAAAGCCAGTATCTAAAACATATTCAATTTCAGTGGGCGACTGATATTCGTGTGGGTTACGATCTTGGATGTATTGTATATACATCGACTCAAAATAAGAACTTCTAACTTTAGCTACTGAAAAAGTTGCAAACCACTTCTTACCTTCACCAAAGTAAAAAACATTCATTTCTGGTCCATTAATGTTTGCAGTTTTATTTTCTGCCTCACATCCACTAATCAAAATAATAAGAATGCAAAACAGAAGCATAGATAGATTTTTTCAAACAATCCCACCCCTTAACTATAATTTAGGCATCTATCATCTTAGAAACTCAATATCACTTTATTTAACAAGTATTTCTCCATTGTTATTAATATCAAAGCAGTAATTTGTAAATTAATGCCCATCCTAATAACACGATAACTCCTGCAAATGTCCTGATATTTACTTCTTTAACAGTTGCAAGGATTACTAGCGTAATAAGGGAATATAAAAGAAAACAGAAATAAAACCAATGATAACTTCTTTAATCCTTTACTTGTAATTTGTCTTTAAAATCATTTCGGTAACCTCTATAAATTAATAATTTTTTGGAAAAATATTTATTTAATAATATACTATAATTTTCCGTTTCTACAAAACAATAATTATAATTGATCACTAGTAACCACAATGTCCATGCAGCTTTACTAAATTATCCTAATGACTTACTAATTTTTTTGACCTTTAGCACATTGGATCAAAATGAAAACTAACGATTTTTTAAAATTAAACTTGAACCAACATGATATTAGGTTTTTATAATAAGAAACTATTAATTACAAATAGTTACTAATATGGTAGAAAATTTTATTTTGTGAAATTTTTTAAGCCAAAACAGGCTTTCATTTGTCTAATAAATATAAGGCATATATTGAGAGGATGAATAACCATAATACGTTTAATAAAGAAAGCGCAAAAAAGGGATGATAAAGCGTTCCTAACACTATTTGAATTCTACCAGGAAGATATATACCGTATCGCATATGTTTATGTAAAAAATAAAAATGATGCATTAGATGTCGTTCAGGAGGTAGCATACCGATCATTCAAAAAGATAGATACATTGAAAAATCCAAAATATTTCAAAACGTGGTTAATTAAAATTGCTATAAATTGTGCAATTGACTTAGCTAGAAAAAATAACAAAGTAATTCAATTAGAACCAGAGCATGAAGAGTTCATCGGGTCTGAAGATGGAGATGTTTCCCTATCGGTTACCCTTGAAGAATTGCTCAATCAATTAAATGAAGATGAAAAAAGCATCATTATTTTAAAATTCTACCAAGGTTATTCATTAAAGGAAATTGCAGATTTATTAAAGATACCATTAGGAACAGCAAAATCAGTCTTTTATCGTGCATTACATAAGCTTCGTAAAGAGTTTAAGGAGGCTCAGATTTGTGAATAACATAAAACAAGAATTAGAAAAGATTAAAATTCCAAAGGAACTAAATAACAGAGTTGCTTTAGGGGTCAAGCAAGCTAAAATTGAACAAAAGAAAAGATATCCTAATTGGATGATTGGTTCGGTTGCTTCATTAATAATTATTGGGGCAGGTATTACTTTTGGTGGTACTTACATTGCAGATGCTGCTGAATCATTTATTAATCAATTATTTGGTTCGAAAGAAAATTTAATGGAAACTTATCCTGATGAGGATATAGAAAAGCTTGATTATGTTGAATATTCCTTATCAATAGCCGAAGAGCATTTAACAGAAGAAGAGTTCAATAGCTATACTCAATTATTAAAGGAATTGGTCGAGATAAAAAGTAAAGTAGAAAAAGAGAATAGATCCCCTAATGAGGAAGAAGCAAAGAGATCACATCAAATTGGTAGAGAAATATCATTTTACGAAGATAAATTTACACTAATTGTAGCCCAACATTACGCCAGTTTTCCCTTTGAAAAACCAAAGTATATACCTGAGGGCTATTCACTAGTTGATGAAGAGGGTCATATTTACAATATAGGTGAAGAATCAGTTTTTTCATTAGATTATAGCAATGGAGAGAATAATTTCTTTACTACACAGATGAAAATAAATCAAAAAATGACTCCTGGTTTAGAATATGTGTGGAGCGGTTTTGCAAAATCCGAGTCCTATTCTTTAAGTGGGTATGAAATTGAATTTGTTTTTGGAAACTCTGAAGAAATAAATAAAACTGGCATGAGGATAACTGTTCCAGAACAAGGATACAAAATGATACTGATAGCAGATATCTTATCAAAAGAAGAAATGGAAAAAATACTATTATCGATGCTTGAATAGTAAATGAACTTTTCGGTATGAGGTTCTTATAATTAGGACATCCTCATATTGTATTTAATGAGGCGATTGCCAATAGAAGCAGTCGCTTTTTCTTTATGTAACTAGTTTTTATTAACGTGTTGCTTTTGGTTAGGTATTAATCAGGTAATCGAATACCTGTCTACTGATTAACAAAAGTATCAACTTACTTTGCGAGTTATAACCTTGACGCTGGTACGAACCCATTAATGAGTCGATTAGCCTACTATAGGTCGTCCTGAATGTGTTTCCTTTTAACTAAGGGAAAACACTCTTCTTCGGGAAAGGCGCCAAAAGGTTTAAGCGGAATAGGTCTATTTATTTTCTAAAATACATTGAAATCTTTCTACACCTGGGTACTTTTCTCCCAAACTAATTATTTTAAATCCATAATTTTTATAAAAATTAACAGCATCTTTATCTGTCTCAGCAGATATAAAAGATAATGAATGCTTATCTCTGATAAAACTAATCATTTTACTACCTATACCTTCTCCCCTATGTTTTGTAGTTACAGCAATATGCTTTATTTCACTACGTTTTGAACCTAGTAATTCTATTCCTATACAACCAATAACATTATCTTCAAAGTCATATCCATACAATCTTCGAACTGGAGATTTGATATATAGTTCATATTCTCGATCTACTTTCTTTACTGAAGTTGCGAAGGATAAAAGTTCTTTCATACTAGGTTGAATGAAATTTGAATTAATTTCCTTCATAAGAAGCCACCCTTTCTTGCTTAACTTCACCTTTTTCTAAATAACCTCATTACCCTATATAAACGTAAAATTTCACAGCCATCTTGTTATTATATTAAAACTACAATATTTTAGAAAACAAAATAACATCATAATAGTTATTTTCAAGCTCCCCTAATTTGTACAATTAGTTATTTAACAATCTGCCTTATTGAGGTATAACTATGGATTTTCACAGGTTGCCATGATTTTTATACAATTTATAATTTTTATATTTGCCGTTTTCATCATTAACCAACTAAAATGCATATACCCCCATCTGTTTAAGATGGGGGTAAAATAAAGTATTAAACGTTTTGTTAAAGAATGCTTTAACTAGCTATGTTGACCCCTCGATTGCACAAGATCGTCACGGTGTAATTACAATATTTAAGATTAAAAAAGCTTTAATTCCTTTATTGTGTCATTCACATAAATGTTATCTAGAATAGCCTGCAACAGGATAATGATCAGAGTACTCATTATATTCGTTTACAATCGCAGTCCATACTGGGGATTTTACATTCAACACTTCATTTACCCATAAGGATGGTTGTGCATGATCTTTTTCTACAAAAATATAGTCTAAGTGTTGAGGGCCGAAATCAGGGTACTCATATCCAAGAATACCATTTGTCTCAGGGTCCCATGTAGATGAATGATCTGTATATTCACCTGGTGGATCAACATTTAAGGTTTCTAGCATCTCAGTGTACTCTTCCTCATTGTCCATTATAACGTTGAAATCTCCACCCAAAAATACAACTTCTTCAATTGGAATATTTTTTTCTTTTACAAAATTACTAATTTCTTGAAATTGCGTTTGACGGATTGATGCATCCTCACCATCGCCACACCCTGTATCATCTGCTTGTGCATGCGTTCCGATGATATGATAGAAGTAATCATTTTTTTGAATTTTTGCATATACAAAGCCTTTGTTAGCAAAGTAATCCGCACCGCATCCCTTTTCATATACATATTGAATCTGCTCTACTATCGGCCATTTACTAACAATTGAAACTCCACCATCTTCAGGTACAAAATTAGAATAAAAACCTAACGTTTCATCCCAGCCATCCTTACTTCGACCAGAAACAGGAGTTTGGAAAGGGTACTCTTCTTCAAGCTTTGAAAGTAAAGTCTCAGATGCTGAATTATCAAATAATTCATTAAGTATAATTGCATCTTGATTTTTCATATAGTCAGCTTCACCGATCATTTTTGCACGGTCTGCTTGTCCCCAACTAGTTATATACGTTGGTAATAGAAAGACGTTATGTTGCAACAGTTTAAAATCATTTGGATAATTGTCGTTTGCATTTGGCACACTGATTGGAAAAATACTAACAATTGCAAGTATCGAACTTAAAGCCAATATCCACTTCTTCATTTATTTCACTCCTTATTCAGAATTCTTACTTGTCAAATTCTTCTCCTCTCCAGTTTCATTGATTCAAATGCTTAGGATCGAATAAAAGAATTATTCAAGGTTAGATTTTTATCCTACAATTTTTTATATTATTAGACAATAAAAAATATTCAAAATAGTTAAATATACATATATTGAAATTAAATAGTCATAGAAAAATTTATGTAAATAGTACCAATATGACTCTTTCTACTAACTACTGCTAATTTATTAGACTGAGATCGAAAAATATATATTCGACAATAACCGCAAAGCTATAGTTAATCATGGGCATAACCTGTAGAGTCACTTTTACCGTTTTTATCCCATTCTTCATTTATGGACATTTTTTGATCATCCATTTGATCACAATTTCTAAGTAAATAGCAAAATTCAGGAATGTCAGTTACACTTCATTTAATCTAGGAACACACTGCGGGATATTCTTTATTTCTTCTTTCTTCAACGTAAGATTTAGAAATGATTCTCTATTATGTTAAAGAGTAATAGCATTTTGAGAGAAATTTGAAGGTTATAGTAAAAAGTGGAGAGTTAAAACGAAAATTGAGCAACACATACGTTAATGTAACGCTAAAATAAAAATAGGTAAAACCCTGTGTCAATGTACTAATCAAGGCTTTACCAATTTAATGAACTTAAAAGCATGAAGACAATAGCTATATCCTTTACTACCAATAAGGAGCTTTTAAGTTTTAATTTTTCTATATTTTGTGACAACCATCTCACCTCATTTAGCAATCCTACTTCGATTAGTGATCTTCTTTCTTCTATTAATAAATAATTGCATAAGGGATAAATCTTGATGAATTCTGTCCAAAAGATACTCCGCTTTCCTTATTTCATCGATAGATTTGCTCGCCCTATTATCAAGAACTCCATCTACATAGCCAATGGTTTTTAATAGTTCTCCAGACATTTTTTCATACTTTTTTACATCTCTAATCTTTAATCCTCTCCCTTCTCATGCCCTAGCCACCTAAACTCCGTAAAATAGGAAGAGCACTTTATAGTGATTTTCTTCCTATAGTGCAAGGTGGGGTTATTATCATTTTACCAAAGTTATTCAAGAGATGATTTTGGCTTGAGAGACGATTTAGAGAGAAATTGTAGCATTTTTCTTCAAATTTCTATATATTTTTATAGCACTTATTAATATATTTATTTTTTCACCGTGTATTTTGTACAATAAAAGCACGAAATAAGCTAACCAATACGTATCAATTATCTTTTTGTGAGGCTCTTTTCGAATACTTTGTTGCATATGTTATCCAATTAGTAATAAAAAACGTTGTTTAACATGCTTAGTCATTGTTGTACAGAAGAATAGATTCCATGAACTCCAGTTGTGTACGTGTTTAGTTCTTAAGTACAAAAGCAACAATTAATGCAAAAACAGTCTTTTGTAATGATATCACTACAACGTACCCTTAAAGAATGAAAATGAATAATCGGTTTTCTTTGTTGACTGCCATTCCACGTAAGTATACAGCATATTTGAATTATAGAGGAAATTTAGAATTGTTTAGCTCAATACATATCACCTTGAACGATACTAAGAGTTAGGTTGATAATATAGTAGTTAAAAGCTCATTAGTTACTAATTTGTGCATTTGAAAAGAGGATACGAGAAAGCCAGCTTTCACTGACTTTCCAAATACCTATTCGTTAACAATTTGAGTGAAAAGCATCACGCTAAATTGTGTATACCCATCAACCATTTAGTATTAAACAAATGTAACTTTATCTTCCAGAGCCGCTCTTACCTTGGCAGGTGTACTAGGTTCTCTTCGGTATCCTAAAGGGATGACTAAAGCTGTTTCATATTCTTCTGAAGAGTAGTTTAGTAATTTTAAGACATCATCATTTACAAACCCTTCCATTGGACATGAATCGATTTTTAGTGTAGCAGCAGCCATCATTAAGAAAGCTGCAGTAATATAGCATTGGGATTTAGACCAAGCTGTAAATGCATCACTATTAGGAAACGATTGCAAGAAATTTATTGCAATTGGAATTCCATTTTCAGGAATCCTTTCACGTATTAATTGATTTACTTCCGGAGAGTTAGGGTCTAGTAATTTTTCTTTTTTAGCTAAAATCACAACAACTGCGCTAGCATCTTCAACTTGCTGTTGACTATAACACACATCTTTAAGTTTTGATTTTGTATCTTTATCTTGTACAACTACGTACTCCCAATGCTCAAGGTTTA
This sequence comes from Bacillus sp. SM2101, assembly GCF_018588585.1. NCBI lineage: Bacteria > Bacillati > Bacillota > Bacilli > Caryophanales > Bacillaceae > Bacillus > Bacillus sp. SM2101. Next base: position 99,531 of record NZ_JAEUFG010000014.1, on the reverse strand, counting down.
AAGAAGATGGAGCTTTTATTGCACTATTTAAGACAAACTTTAAATCTTTCTCAGGAATCATTTTATTTAATTGGAAGTGGCGCGTCGCATGGCGAAAATTTAACGCTTCTGAAAAGTTTTGCATATATTATAATCCCCTCTCATTAATAATGTAATAAAGTATAAGATTTCATCAATGTTGATTAAAATAAGTTCCTACAGTGATCATCCTGTAATATTTAGATAATGTTCATGCATGCAATTGAACAAGAATACATCAAAAGAGAAATGGTACCAATTCTCAATTACTTGAAAGATTTGTTTTTTTAATCCTTCTACGGTAAATTGTAAATATAAAAGTTTGCTTAGTAAATAAGTCAAATTTTTTTGACCATACAAGGGGGCTATAACTTTGGCATTATCGAGGAAAAAACCATGTGCGCAGCTCAGCAAGTTAGAAAAAATCCTTATTTCAATAGACGGTAGATATTCCCCACTTTTAATATTAGCGCTTGAAAAAAATCATAGGTTTAGCGATTTATTGAGGCGGTTACCTGATGCTAATAAACAAAGCTTGTCAACTACGTTAAAACAACTGATGAAATACGAAATAGTCTTCAAAGACGTTATTAAAGAATCTGCCCCACAACATATCGAATATGGATTGACTGAAAAAGGTAAAAAAATCCGAGGAATCCTATTGCAAATGTCAGAGATCATATAGGATTGTCGTATGGTGACTACAACAAAGCTCCTAACACATAAATAATTGTTGAGTAGGAGGCTAACACAAACAGTGTAAGTGCGAAGAAAATCTATACTCACAAACTATTTATCATATAGCAATGGCAAAGGTTAATCTTATTTTTAGACACACGCTAGTTATTTAAATATAAATGGGACTCTCATTTTCGTATATAGTTATTAGTAAGAAAACAATCATTCATGTGATAATAGCATTTGCTAAAAAAAAGATGATATAGTATTATTTAGAAATAATATTTTAATTGAAGGGGTTTAACATCATGCCTAATATTTCACTTGCAGAGGCTGTAAAGTTAAAAAGTGTTCTTTCTAATAGAGTTCGAGAGTTAGAAAATGAGATGGAGCGTGTAGCGTTTGTAGAAATTGAAAAAGGTAGTGAAGTTCCTGCTCAAACTCGTACACTCTCTACAGTTGAAAAAGAACTAGAAGAGGTTAGAAAAGATTTACGATTACTAGATAAACTCATGTATCAAGCAAATATTCAAAATGAAATTGTTTTTAACGATGAAGCTTTAACTATTGTCGAAGCTATAGAGCTGGCTACCCAGTTACGTGCAAAAGCACGTACATATAAAAAGTATGGGGCTTCCAAAGAAGAATACCCTTATTCCTACGGGGAGAATGTAATGATAGTTAAATTAGCTATGTTTAACCCAGAGGAATATCGATTAAAATCAATCGAAATTGAACGTCAAGCTAATAGGCTATCTAATCTGATAAACGCCAAAAACTATGAAATAGAATTAGCATTTGATAGTGAAAAATATTTTTAATCCTTGAAGAGGTGAGACTCCACTTCAGGGCATAAAAGGGGAAATCTTGTTATTCGTTAATTCTAAATCAAACTTGAAATGGCTATAGTAAACCAATTACCTATGACCAATTACAAATTTACCGTTTACCGATGACCAACTACTAAGGTTGATGACCTAACCAATATCATTCTGTGTAAGTATGTTTTTTTTCTCCTTTTATGGATCCCCTAACAAATTTGTTAGGGGATTATTATATATATTAGGCTGTTTTTTTACGAAAATACCTTTACCTTCTTGTTTAGGAGCTATAACATCACAAATTTACGAAAAATCTTATTTAAAGATCCTTTGACGTTAGACATCTGTTTGCCAAAAGATGGATTATATATTTTTATTTTCCTTTATTGTTATTAAATTGTAACATCATTATATATTCAGATTTTCAAATGATAGTATCATTTAGATGTACACTATGATAATAGTGTTTTCTCCTGAAATTTCATCAAGAAAAGAGGTTATTATTATGAAAAGTAGGTTTAGAAGCTTAGAAGGCAAACAATTACTTTATGAATCTTATGACCACTTGTTGAATTTGTGGGATGTTGATCTTGAGGAGCAAGATATTGACACCAGGTTTGGGAAAACACATGTAATAATCACAGGAAATAAGAAAAACCCCCCTCTAATACTTTTTCATGGCACAGGCGACAACTCTGCAATTATGTGGATCTACAATATTAAAGAATTAGCACAACAGTTCTATGTGATTGCAATAGACACTCTTGGTGGGGCAGGTAAGAGTGAACCTAACGATGAATATTACAACAATTTTCAACCCCATTTATGGATAGATGATATATTTGAAACTTATAACATTAGTAAAGCACACATGGCTGGAGTATCATATGGAATATATTTAGCACTTTCTTATGAAATTAGAAATCCTCATCGGGTAGATAAAATTATCTGCATGGCAAGCTTTATCCCTATTAAAGGCTTAGGTCTAAAATACACACTATTAGGAATAAAAAGCGTCATGGTATTCTTTCCAGAAGTATTAAAGCCATCAGAAAAAAATGCTTTAAAGCTTCTTCGCAAACTAGGTAGTCCCATATCAGACACTCATACTATGAATAATAAACTCTTAAAACATTTCCTTTTTATTCTTAAATACAGTAAACCAGAGAGAAGAAAATTTACATCGTATGAAATGGAAGCCTTGTCTTCCTTCAAACAAAAAGCATTATTTCTTATTGGAGATTCAGACAGCATTGTTTATCATCCTTCCTATATTGACTTTTTTAAAGCCAATCATTTTAACTACAAAATAATTAAGGATGCTGGACATTCAATCAATCAAGATCAATGGGACATCGTAAATAAAGAAATGACTGGTTACTTAATCGGATAAGATAAAAACATCATTTATTGTAACAAATAAGGTTAATTTTATTTTCTTCCTGATAATATCAATTTCCAAACTCATGATGGAAAAATGTGCTCATATCATGGAGAAAAATAGATACTTCAATGCATGAACCTTGACTGTCATCATATTTTTTAAAAATTAATGTAAATGACATGGTACATTAGTACATCCCTGAAACAAATATATTGCATACTATAAAATACAACCATTTTCACCCTACCCTCCTCATTTATTCCTCCTTTCATGAATAATTTGGAGGGATTTCTTTTATTTTTGATCTTATTTCCGATAAAATGTCATGCTTGACTAAAACCTTCCTGCATTTTAGCTTTCCCTGTTTGCTATTAAACGTTAAACTCTTTTAGTTTTACCTCCAACTTTGGGTAAGCGCCCAATTTCTTATCATCATACCCAAATCACTCATTCATAATTTAGCATTCTTGTCTTGTCATCATTGGATAGTATTGTTGTTTATTCTCCTGAAAAATCCTCTTTTGTATCACATGATTAGTCCAAGCTTAATTATAGTTTATAGAATAAAATATAATGCTCTTCTAATATGAAAAGCAAACTAATCAAATAGGGGGTGTAGTTGAATTGACAGTCTGTATTTTTAACACTTTGGCTGATACTGTTATAGAAAATGTACAAGAGATTTTTTCTGTCTGTTTTGTTAATACTGATCCATCTCTAGATGGTGCGGATATTGATGTTTTTGTTTCAGTTGGAGATATGGATCAAGCAGATAATTTTGAATCTTTTATTTTCGTACCAAATGATCCAGGAATGTTCGTTCCAATAACATTCACTGACGGTGTAGCAATTCTTGAAACTACTTTGTCTGTTGTTTCTTGTAGCGAATTTAAAATTAAATTTACTGAAAAAGGGCAATATAGATTTCAAATTCTCGTAACTTTAAAAGAAACCGGTCAACCTGTTGCTCAAGAGTTTGTTTATGTAAATGTTTGTGATTAAATAATTGGACTTGTAGTTAAGCTATTATTACAAAGTTATCCTTATTATATAAGTAGCTATTCAAGAAGCTAGCCTAAAACTTAGGCTAGCTTTTCTTGTAATATTGCTATTTCTACATTGATTCTATTAGTTTTTATTCATTATTTCTGCTGGATAGCTTTGTGAATCCTTTCCTCCTATTTTTTCTTCAATAAGTATCGCTTTATCTGTTATTTTAGTTAATGCCTCTAATTTCTTTTCTGCTTCTTCTTTAGTATTAAAGGACTGGATTTCTACAAAAAACAGACCATCCTCATCCTTAAGAATACGTGTTTCATCTTTAACGAAAAACGCCTCTTCTAATGAACCAATAGTTGGTCCATTAGGGTAAGACTCTGTTCTTAAAGAATAAGTCTTCTTTTCCTCAAACTTTTTATCTTCTTTAAACATTATTACTATGCTTGCAGGGGCTTCTCTTTCTTCTACTATATATTCAACAGGCTTTTCAAATTCAATAACAAATCTAATGGTAGAATCATCTAAAGTAATAATTGTATAAATATCTTTCACATACTTATTTTCCAATATTTTTTCAAAGTTTTCAGCAGCTGAAAATCTTCTAGCACCACCAATCTCAAAGGTCATTGTATATGGGTTTTCATCATACCTAACTTTAAAAGCTCCCACATTTTCCTGTAATTCATCACCTTGTGAAAAGTTTATAAAAATATTTTCATACCCATCTGTTTCAAATGAATCTATTTGACTTATATCTGTTCCATCAGTTATAAAACCTCCGCCGGAATTACCATTATTAAATTGAAGGATCTTAACTAACTTTCCTGCATAAGGAATATCTTTCAATATATTTGCAAAAGTTGGTGATGCATTAACAGCAGCGATAAATAATATTAAAGCTACAGAAAAACTAGCACAAATTTTGAAGATCATATTTATGTTAGTTTTTGTCTTTTTTGCTCTGCCCCTTTCTAAACCTATTTGCACCATATGATTAAGCTCTGTTGGAATTTGGATTTCTTGATATTCTTTTTGTAAATCAGACAACATTTTTTTATCCATATCCTCTACTCCTTTAAATTAATATTCATTTCTTTTAAAGCTCTATAAAGAGTGGATTTTATCGTACTAGTTGGTAAGTTCAAAATTTGGGCAATTTCCTCCAGCTTCATATCTTCAAAAAACCTTAATATTATTACGGTTTTTTGTTTTTCATTTAATTTTTCTAGCGCTTCTTTTACAAATATTTGTTCATGTACAAGGTCTTTCCTTGAATCACTTATATTTTCGATCAAGTTCGTATCTATTGATACGACTCTTTTATTCTTCTTTATAAAATCAATAGATACATTTATTAAGATTCTCGTTAACCAAGTGTTTTCATATTGTGCTTTTTTGACTTTATCATATGAAATATAAGCTTTATATACTGTCTCCTGAACGATATCTAAAGCATCATCTTTATTTTTGACATAGCTATATGCAATTTTATACATTTTTTCTTGGTTATTGTTTATCAAATAAAGAAATCTATCCTCCATCTCCTTACTTGATTTTTTATTTCTAAAACCAATGGCCATACTCTCACTTCCTTAATGAAATTTCAATAGCACTAATTAGACTGCTAACTTAAGCAAAAAGTCTCATTTTTTCATCAACTAATATTTGTCATTTAGCTTTTTGGATATTTTATATGAAGGGGAGAAATTGATCATTTTTATTACTATAAAAAATACTGACTCTGTAAAAAGCCAAGTACCTTAGAAAAGTAAAATAGGAAAAAGCGTCATTTGACCAAAAGAAATGTATAATAAGACAACCCGTTATTTGATTGTTCCTCAAACTAAAATAGGCACTCCATGGCCAGAGAGTGCCTGCAGGAGTATCATAGGTGGAACTCCTGTTACTTTGTATTTTGCTTCAAGATTTTATAAATATACACAATTTCTCTCATTGAACTCCTTTGTTGATTAATTACGTCAGACAGCATTTGGTCTATAATAGTTTAATTATTCAAGCTTTTTTTCGTTATACTATAAACTATATGATCTATAGAATGATCATAAATCCAATCTGCATCACTAACTCTACACTCCTCTATAAACCCTAATCTTTCTGGAATTGCTCTACTTTTTTCGTTATTTTCAGCTGGTCTAATTGCAACCTTTTTTAGTTCAGCTTCTGTAAAAGCGTAATTTGTTAATGCTTTAACTACCTTTGTCATTATGCCGAATCCCTGGCATTCTTCGGCTAACCAATAACCGATATATGCTGTTTTATTAAGCCAATCGATTTGATTATAACCAGCTACTCCAACGACATCGTCTTTATACAATATAACCATCATTATCATATGTTTATCTTCATCATATTTACTTATGCATGCCCGAATAAATGCTTTTGTGTCCTCAATTCCCGTAGTAGTGTCGACCCAAGGTAGCCACTTTCGTAAATAATTTCTTGAGTTATGAGTTAACTTAAAAATCTTTTCAGCATCCTTCATTTCTATTAACTTCAAATATACTCTTTCATCTACCGTTTTCAAAATCATATATTACCTCTAATATTTATGTTTATTTTAATTTGGCTGTTTTCGTCCTAATTGTTGCTTTTTGTACTAAGACATAAGCACGTTTACCCCTTTAATAATTTTTTGGTTTCGAGCAAAAACCCATCTTACTGTCCATTTCAAAAAAATAACGGCAAGCCTTTGCAATTCATGAATAACTTACATAGTAAATACTATACTCTGCTCTTTTAATTAGGTCTAGAAGGATAGCTTGTTGCAATTGTCATGACAAAACAGATTTTTTTAATGCTTGCGTCGCTTTTTCCTCTATTATAAATAGGTATTTTTTACGTATGCTTTGAAAATGATAAATATTTGTTTACAACAGCACGAGCTAGACAATCTGATGAATCCACAATAGTAATATTGGTATTGTCTGGTATATGGTGCGACACTATGTTTAAGTCTGTACATGCTAGGATTGCTGTATCTACAGCCTCATTCATTTCGCAACATAATTTACTCCACAATCGAGCTCCATCAATCATTTCACCTGATTTCACAGCTGAAATAATTTGATTTACACATGTTTGCCAACTGTTTTTATGAACATACTCAACATCATTTTGAGAAAAAGTCTGCTGATATAAACCAGATTGAATTGTGGGATCTGTAGCTAACAGCGCTACTTTCCTTGTGTTATTGGGTATTTCATTAATAGTCTCATCAACCATGTTAAGTATGGGTACTGAAATTGATTCTTTCAACTTGTTAAAATAAAGATGTGCTGTATTACAAGGCATTGCAATAAAATCTACTCCAGTAGTTTCTAGTTTTTTTGCACCATTAATAATAGCATTTGCCATTTCCTCATGATTAATAGGTCTATCAATATAGAATGGCGTTGGACACGAATAGATCATCATGTGAGGAAAATCAACATCGTTTGTCGCCCCATATATCTTTTGGCACTGGTCAACCACATTGTCAATGAAGGGGGCAGTAGATTTTGGTCCCATCCCTCCTAAAATACCTATCATAGCGATGTCCTCCTAATTAAATTAATTGTAAAGTCATATGAAAATATTTGAATTTCATTACCTAGAAAATTGAAATAGCAAGATGCATATATGTTAACCGCAATTTTATGTTTAGTTCCAAAGACCGTACTTTTTATTTAGGTAGCCTACCTCAACAAGTTCATATGTAGATTACATGTAACGTAAATAAAATAATGACATTGATATGATAATTATTTGTAAATAGTTTCCCTTTGATCATATATAATTGAATACCCTTATAGTAGATAAAAATTTCTTATCTTCTACAAGGGCAATTAAACTTTATCTATTAACTGTTTTAGCTACTAAGAAACTCAACTTTTCTACTAAGACGATGAAAATCATAAATAATCTAGCAACATTGTTTACGAAACGAGGCTTATAAGCTAAAATCCACTCGCATTTTCGTAGCGCGCATTGAATTCTTGAAGAAATTGATTTACAATCGCTTCGTCGTGAATAATAAGCATATTCTCATCATTCACGTTATTACCATTCTCACTCCAGTTAGTTGAACCAATTATCACAGTAGGATCACTTGTAGAATTGGCATCAATCAACATTGTTTTACTGTGTAGTTTTCTAGATTCATTGTCTTGATACACTGGTGCAGGGTTTGCCCAACGTGTATTTGGATTTCCGACACTTGACTGTGTTGCAGTTCTACCTGTCATATCGACACTTGCTGACCACCACTGATTCCAATAACTCGAATCAAAGACGCCTTTCACATCGAACCCGGTTAATGAACCAACTAAATCAGTATAAGAACCTTCCCATTTATATTTCAGTTCATCTAGAATAGATTGGTCACTCCAAGCAAAAATTGTAAAGTAGGCACTGTGATCTGCCTCGTTCTTAATAATATTTTGAACGCGACCTAATGCATTATCACCAGATGAAAAATAGACTTCTATCGTTTTTCCATTTATATTCACACTATGGGAAGTATTATCCGCTTTCCGAGTATTAAAATTAGCATTTACCGGATCTGGGATAAGTGAAGTACTCCCCCACATTTCATTAAATTCAACTTCATAGATACTTGCCAGTTCTGGACTATTCACTTCAACTACATGTTGTTGATTTCCATCTAAGATTCCATTTTGCATATTTTCCTCCGTACCATACAAACCGGTAACAGTATAATTCCAACTGCCTGTATACACCCAACTATCATCCACTACTGCAAATTTGTTGTGCATTTGAGTATTAGGAGAGTAGTATGAGTTAATATCTTTTTGTTCAGCTTCTACGAATAAATAGCCAGTTTCATTTGTATTTCCAACTTGAACTGTTACTTCCGGAAAGTCGGTAAAATCAGAAGGTAAACCAAATTCAGCTCGCTTGACTAGATCCTCAACAACAAACATTGGTGAATCTGAGAATACACGTATATCATCTGGTGTACCAATTACTCCATCTAGTCCTCTAACCATTTTCTCTACATACAACCTCATTGTTTGAAAACGTTCTAAGTTGTTCGGGTCATCACTATCTTTAGCGTCTGCAATAAACCTAATCTCTACTCCTTCAGCAGCTTTCCCAATTAAAGCATCTACAATTCTAGGTAAATTAATTTCATAGGCTGCCATATCTATGCTCGTTGTAGCCTCATTTAAGCGTTGAATCAACCTGTTTTCTAAATTAACATTGTAGTTTGCTAGATTTCCAGTAATTGCATCTTCTACATTTGCACATTTATTGAAATATACATTAATAGCACCTATCTCATTAGAAACATTGTTTAATTGCTCATCAGTAGTATTACAACCTGATGGTTCAGTTGTTTCAATAGAGTTCTTTTGCTTTGGTGTTCCTAAACCTTCATTATAAGCCGTAGTAGAGCTCTTCCAATTTGAAGCAATTGAGCTAACGGTTGAATCAACTCTTTCCATCGTAGCCTTTGTACTACTATCTCCAGCATACCAATTATCTACTAAGTCTATTAAGTTATTTTGGTCATCTCTTAATTCTAAAATTTCACTTGTATTGCTTAGAGCTCCTGTATAAACAATATCAGCCACAACACTTGAAACTGTACTATCATCTGTTCTCTCTAAAAGGAAATATCCATTAGGTGAAATATCTCCATTTAAATGTATTGTAGGTGTACCATCAGTCGAACTCAATGTCCAACCGTCAATTGATATCGTTGTGTTTGTGTTATTGTATAATTCAACCCATTCGTCATTACTGCTTACATTGGTGCCCATCCAAGCTATTTCGTTTATTACTACTTCCCCTTGTGTAGCTGCAAATCCTGTTTGAAAAGAAGGTGAAACTATAGCGAAGATTAATGTAACAATTAATAATTTCTTTATTAGCCTATCCATTCCCCTCATCGTCCTTTCTGGATGTTAGAATACATTACACTCACATATTAATATTACCACGTTTTTTATAGTGTTAACCACGAAAAAATTATTGTAAATCTCCTGTATAAAGGAAATTTCAATTCCTTCTTAAGTATTTTCTTTAAAGTTCAATGTGTTTTTAATAGTGAAACAAGTCATACAACTTTTGGGGTTGTTTAATACTTTATTAACTAATATTAATGATGGTCAGGGGTTATCTCTTTAAGATGATGATAAAAATAAAAAACCTAATTTCTTAATATAGAAAATAAGAAATTTAGGTTTTAAGTTTTGCACATTTTTCTATTATTATTTTCTCATCACTAGGAAATAATCACTTTAATGTTGGTATTACAAAAATGTAGTTCTTGTTTTAAAAAAGAATATAACAAAACGTACGTTCGAATAAAGTATGCTTGTTCAAGGAGTATAAAAAACGTTCTATAACAAACGACTTAGTAGGTAAATAATATAAGGGGTTACTAGAAAGATTGCTGTATATAAACCTGGGGTATATGCTCTTAGTACCAACGTTTGCAAAACATGGACAATGTTATGTATTAAGACAAAAACTATAAATGACAAATACAAAATTGAGCTCCATGAGCCATGTAAAAACTGAATTTTGATAAATGTAATACTACACATAATGATGAAAATAATGACATCTCTCTTTGCAAAACTATTAGAGTTTAAGTTCCAAAATTGTTATATCTTTTTTTTGATCCAAATATTATTCCCAGTTACTTTATGTTGATATTTATTCGCCCATTGTTCAACTGTAATAATCTCCTCAAAATCATGGAGCATAAATATTACAACGAATAACCATATAGCATTAGATAACTCTAGATCCATATTTCCCCCTTTTTACTTAGGCTGTTTTCACATTGATTGTTGCATAACGTTATAAGATATAAGCACGTATACATCTAGCGTTTGTGGCATCTTATTTTACAATTAATGAGCTCTTCTTATAACGCATCATACAGTCCACTTTCATTAAAATTAGCAACAAAGTTTACGACAAAAGCCTTTATTAATGATGATTCAGTTTATGCACACATATGTTGTAAAATGATTGACAAATTACAATCATCATATGTGTAACAACTACTTATAAAGATTTCTATGATTATCCTATTACTTTTTTATAGTGCTTGTTTTGAAAAGTAGATTGTTTGAACAATAGGAATGATTTGTTTTCATCGTCATAAAGTTGTTTATTTATTTCTATATAAGGCGACTCGATATGGAAACAGCTCTGCAGTCATTATTTTTTCCTTAACAGCAGGGTCGTCTTGCATAATTTTTTTCGCTTCATCCTCCGATGCTACCTCTAAGATGACAATGCCAAAACCCGATGAATCCATATTAAGAGTTCTCCCTGCTAATAACATCTTTCCTTCTTCAAGTAACCGCTGTAACATGTCGAAATGTTGTTGTATAATATGATGTTCTCTATCAGTCCAATTCTCTTCGTCTAATAGAGCAGGTTTTAAGCTGAGCTTATATAAATATTGTTTTATAGAAATATGCGTAACCTCCCTTTAAAAGTTTTCACTAGTGGTTTTATTTTAAACATTAGCTTTAAACAATTATACAATGATAAATAAAAAAGGTTCCATCAAAAATGCACCCGTCACATAATTAAGACGGGGTGTATTTAGGCAGTGTGTTAATATGTACTAAGCAAACTTTAATTTTTGGCTGGAGGTTTGCCATACCTTACATCTATTAATCTATGATTTCTATTGTATAGCTCTTTTTTAAGCTCCTTAAAGGACTTATTTCTTATGTCATAGTTGGTTCCTTTAGAAAAAAGTTCGAAATATTTGTTTATTTCTTTAATTTCTAACAAATCTTCTTCAGTGAAGGGTGTTCCTGATTAAGTTTTTGAATATAACTTTTTTACTAGACCGTAAGCATTATCTATGAGTAGTTTTGTTTCAAACGATGCATTTATTTCATGACTGTGTGCCAATTTAGAAATGTACTGCAACATTTGAGAATAAGAACGTTCAGCATCTTTCAATTCTTCTATATTTAAATTTTCAAGATAAGAAAAACTTCTATTTATAGAAAAAATATCAGAGATATATTCCATGTAAAAATCACGTAATAAATCATCTTGATCCTGATTCTTATTGTATTGGACGTAGTTAATTATTACAGAGATCACTAATAAACTTATAAGTAGTTTTTGTCCATAATTTTTCATATTGTTATTCATTAAAGCCTTAAATGATTCATACCTTGTCTGATTCACTTTTTGCATGCCACCTCATATTTAATCTGATAATTCGACTATAATGAAGGTGCTATAGTTGTTCAATAGATAAAAGAATGAAAAAAATAACTTCATCATTTTTTCCCGTTTTTAAAACAAATCACCTTTCTCAATTTATAGCTAATTCACCTCTAAATGTTACATTTACCCGGCTGCCATTAAGGCATCTAACTCACAGCCCTCTTCTCAAAAGCTGACTATTTTTCATTGCTTAACAGCAGTTCCCCAGCTTATGGCCTCTCTTCCTTTTAAATGTAAACATTTACCACGTTACAATTTTGTTACATCTATTTAAATGTTATCTATTAATCTATATAATTATTGTCTACTTATCTTTATCCATATTTTAGTTATTGAGGTGTTTTTATACAATGATGAATAATCAGCGCGAATCACAGCTATTACAACAAATCGAAGAACTAAGATCAGAAATGATTACATCTGGCATTCAAAAAGGGTTGAATCACTGTGAAACAAAATACCTCAGTCAACGTCTAGATGATTTGCTGTATAAATATCAACTCATGATAACGAATAAATATAAGAATTGTAGATAATTTATTAAACTATGATTTAATTTGCTATTTTTCAAATAATCTATTCCACCTTTATAGAGCTCCTAAAGTGTATTTCTTACAAAACAATCCAAGTTATCAACTCATTAGTATATTGGACTTCAATGAATTAAAAATCTCCTATTCAAGTAATTTTGACATTCGTTTTATTAGATGATTCATTTGCCTATTTTTACAATATTTGCTACAATCGTCGTAATAATTTTATGTAGGTGATATGATGTGTGGTAGGTTTGCTCTTTTCACTCAATTTGATCAGATTATTGACCGCTTTGACATCAAAGCAGCTTTTACAGAAGATGAATACCGCTTTAATTATAATGTTGCTCCTTCACATTCTGTCGTAACTGTAATCAACGACGGTGAAAAGAATCGACTTGGATATCTTAGATGGGGCTTCATCCCTCGTTGGGCAAAGGATATGAAAATCGGTTATAAAATGATTAATGCTAGAGCTGAGACACTTGCTGATAAAAATAGTTTTCGAAATGCTTATAAAAAGAAGCGCTGTTTAGTTATTGCTGATTCTTTCTATGAATGGAAGAAGACGCAAGAGCGCAAAATTCCTATGCGTATTAAGCTTAAATCAGATGAACCGTTTGGAATGGCTGGATTATGGGAATCTTGGCAATCCCCAGATGGGCATACTATTTATTCGTGCACAGTCATCACAACCGAACCTAACGAGCTAATGTCCTCGATTCATAATCGGATGCCGGTAATTCTAAAACCAGATGATGAAAAAATTTGGTTAGATCCATCTATAAATGATACAGCTTATCTTCAGAAGTTGTTAATACCTTTTGACCAGGAACTTATGGAAGCTTTTGAAGTGTCATCAGATGTAAATTCGCCAAAGAACAACTCTCCTAACTTAATTGAGCAAGTATGCTAGGAAGGCTTTTTTAATAGTCATCATAATGATAATTGTAAATGGATTCTGGGGAAACTCCTATTTTAGGGGCTTCCCCTATTTCTTGTGTATTGTTGAATTGAATGGATTTTTTACTTTTTTTACCAACTGTATATATTAAATTTTTCGATTAAATTACAATGTAACCATGCAATAGTAATACTATTGAACCGTCAACCCAATTCTTGTTTTAATAATCTTTAACATTATTCTTTCACCCACTACTGTCCCCTCTAACAATCAATATTTCTCTAAAGCTCTTTTTTGTATAACAAAACAACTAATGACTTATCACAACCTAAATTCCTCTAAATGTCGAGATGTCACTTAACTTCACAAATTGTCACTGTTAAGCAGTTCCCTTATCCTCGTACCATACTACTCAACAACCTTTAGTCACAAAAGTTATAAAAACTGTCTGTCTTATTTAAATAACACGATAAACCCGTAAAGGTCTCGCTATTGCTTAAATTTCATTGTTTAGTATAAAGAAAAAGAAAAACACGTTTCTGATTAAGTTTTATAAACAATATATCAGATTCAACATAAGTGACTAATTTGTCATATTCGAGTCACTGGAAAGTCATTTAAGACAGGTATATTTAAAGACATAAAATCCATGGCAATTAGGGGGAGGTTGAATTGTTTGATAAGGATATAAAGTTAAGTAATACGAAAGGTATACTAATTTTCCTTGTGGTATTTGGACATTTCTTAGAATTGAATAAAGAGCATTATCTTCAAACTTTTATTTTTATTTATGCGTTTCACATGCCACTTTTTGTGTTCATAAGTGGATTTTTAGCAAAAAGAATACAATTGAAGAAAGTTGTCAATCTCTTAATGTTATATATCATTTTTCAGACATTATATACCTTGTTTTTCTACTTCATTGGAGAGTACGAGACGATAGGGTTTAACTACGAGAAGCCAAGATTTCATCTTTGGTATATCGTTAGTATTTCTTTTTGGTATGTCTTAGCGGGAATAATTGCAAAGTTGAACCCAAACAATATTAGTAAACTAATTCTATTTACCCTAATACTTTTAATAAGCTTTTTTTCACGTCTATACACAGATCCCCTCGTGAATTTTGCAAGAGAGTTTTATCCTAATTTTTCTTCTTATACACTTAGTTATCAGCGTACGATTACATTTGCACCTTTTTTCTTTGCTGGATTTTTTATGTCTAACAATGCGCTAAAGAAACTTTATACTAGCCTATCTCCAAATATAGCAAAAGGTTTATTGCTACTTACAGCGGTGGGTGTGTTTCTTTTTATTGAATTTACGCCTAACTTGGAATGGCTTTATAAAGGAAGTTATAGCACATCACGTTTTTTGTCAGACAATGATACCTATGTAACAAAAATACTATCACACTTTCTATTATCTACATGGCTTTCTATACTAATACTCATTGTGATTAAGGGCAAAAAATGTTTCTTTACAAAATGGGGCGACCATTCACTAGGAATCTACCTATTTCATCCAGCCTTCGTATTTATGTGGAAAAAAAATAACTTTATGAACGACTGGAATCTGGATACACAGTTTATCGTTAACCTTACGCTTGCTTTAATAGTCACAGCTTTCCTAGGATCAAACTTTTTTGCATCATACACTAAATTCTTAACTTCACCATTGGAAACAATAAAAACCAAGATTAAAGGGTAGGTATGCCAAGAGCTGGATAGCACTCTTTCTCAAGATTTAAGAAGGATGATTTTATATGAATGGTAATGATAATAATACTAGGGACATGCCATTATTAAGATATAGAAATGAAGAATAACTTTCTGGAGTTTGACTTTATAAGAGGTCATGACACCTTTTCTAATGTGGCATCAACTAACAATAACAATGATTATTAAAAATCTTTTATGTTGAGGAAAGTATGTGTTTTAATTTACTATTTATTCCAATACTTATATAGGTGATTCAAACTATGTCATATTCATCATTTTGTTAGAACGAATTATACCATTTGATCAAACACAAAAAAGCTTTCCTACTGTCTCAAAACAAAAAGGACTGGTTTTTTCAGCCCTTAGCAATCTCAAAAATCATTGTTTTTAAAAACTTGCTAACTATGTCATCTTTACTCAAGTAAATTCTTCATACTTTTAATCATTCCTATGTGTAGATTTTCATGGTTCATATGAAAAACAACCATGTCTCCTAATGTTTTCATGCCTAAAAAAGATTCATGAAGAGGGTCATCAAGATGTCCCTTACATGCTTTTACAATAAGATCTGGTTGTTCCTCCAGTTTGTTAATGATTTCTTCCATCGATGGGGGTTGTTCTGTCCAATTTTGTGGTTTACTACCTCTTGGGAACATTTCGTGATATGTAAGAGGCAATTGTCTCTTCTCATTGACAGCAGGAAACATCGTATGATCCCAACCTACTAAAATATGACCAGCATTCCAGCGAATGCTGTTATTATGACCATGCGGAATTATGTCAGCAACTTCATCGGAAATTGTGCAAAGTAGTTGAACAGACCATTTACGCCACATTTTCATTTGTTCAAATAATTGATCTTCTCTCAAAACTTCCCTCTCCTTCATTCTCCTGTTATTTGCCAAATTATTATACGATCTAATAATAACATAATATCCCAGTACTGTATCAGCTTGGTTTTATCATTCGAGTCTATAAGTATCGGAATTTACTGCTGAAAAAAAACATTGCTAAGAAAA
Organism: Bacillus sp. SM2101; assembly: GCF_018588585.1. Classification (NCBI taxonomy): domain Bacteria; kingdom Bacillati; phylum Bacillota; class Bacilli; order Caryophanales; family Bacillaceae; genus Bacillus; species Bacillus sp. SM2101. The sequence goes on along the minus strand of NZ_JAEUFG010000014.1, from coordinate 83,219 downwards.
ACATTTTGTCACGTATTTTGTTTCTCTAGTAAATCTATTAAGTGTAAATATTTGTTCCTCAGCTTATATGGAATTCTATTCGAATCACTTCTGCTTAAAGATGCATTCCTTATGTGTAAAATACACCTACCACCTTATATTTATTTCCTATTTGATTCTAACGTGTAAGATGTAAACAAATATCTTGTGCATCCTTCATATTTTTCCAACTTTAAATTCAGCCTTTGCTTCTACATAGACTCTTAGCCTCTCACTTATATTGGATAAAACAATTGAATTAATCAAGTCATTTGTACAAGCATCTTGAATTTTCATTCATATTCTATTAATGATAAGGAGGTGATATATTTGACAATTTTCAGAAATCCTGTAAATATAGCATATAATTTTAAATTGTTAAGTCTAGATAAAAACACAAACCCAACATCCACGTTGTTCAAAACAATGGATTTCGCTCAGCCAGTTTCTATATATGTAGAAGCCCTTTCAGAAGGTTGTGAAGTAGAAATTACGATGACAGGTCTTATCGACTCAACTTCGGTAACACTAAATGGCATTGATGCTACTGTTTTAGCTGGTAATCATGTGCGTGAAATTTCAGCCACTTGCATAAACACTCCTGATAATGAACCTTGTAGGTTAGAATATGGATTATCCATCGGTGATCCAAATACAAGAGTTGAATAATAATCTATTTCCATGGTTAATAAAGGATACCTCTCAGTAATAAATTGAGAGGTTTTCTTATTTATAATGTACTTTTTACTCCATTGTGTAAATTAAATGAAAGAAATATGATTGTTTGTATCCTTTAATACCCTCAAATAATCATTAAGTTTCCTAATAACCATTGGAAGAAGTAGACACTTGCCACAATTTAGCCTTATCAATGAAGCGCAAATCTGCCCAAAGGTGAGTATGTATATTCTAACCAGAACAACTTATTGCTCAGTTCTTCTTATGAAGTGATCCATTTCTCAGCACAAAATTGATAAATTTCACAATCTTTCCTAACATTTTCACTCATTAATTACTCCCCCCAATAATAGCAAACCAAACTATATCATTAACGACTAAATTAATATTATACGCTCTGCAAAACACTAACATAGCGGATTAGAAGGATTGGATAAAAACTAGAACGATTTACAAATAAAAGAATCGTTCTGTGTTTACAAATAAATGAACTAAATGATTTTCGAATAGATCACCATTGTTCCTGGAATAGTAATTATCATGATGCAAAAAAGTAAAATTAGCACCTCTGTTGCATCTAAGGTTAAAAATCCAAAAGAACCTGTAGCTAGAAATAAAACTAATATTGATGCGAATAGAACAAAGTAGTTTATGGTCATTGATTTCCCTATTATTTCTTTTGCCCGTTCATCTTTAAGAAAAATATGAGGTGATAAATATCCTAGAAGCAACTGATTTATTCCCAATGCAAGTAACATTATTGCATCAGGAAATTCACCTTTTACTATGTCTTCATAGTTTAAATAAATACCTAATATAATCAATAAAAAACCTGAACATATATAGATAATTCGATATTCTTTTGACTTTTTATTACTTATCATCCTTATTCCTCCTCATAAATAAAAATATCTTCAATTTTGCTGTTGAAAACTCTTGATAGCTTGAAGGCTAAAGTAATTGAAGGATTGTATCGCCCTTTTTCTAGTGAAATAATCGTTTGTCTTGATACATCTAGTCGTTCTGCCAATTCATCTTGAGTAAAATTATGTTTTGAACGCATTTCCCTAATATTATTTTTCACACAACCACCCTCAATGTAAAGTTAACTTTACGTCAAGTTTACTTTACATTGAATTTGAATATAAGTCAATCTAGCTTTACATAAATAAAACTGTTAAGGGCTTTTAATCATGTAAATACTGACAAGATGAGGCTCATAAGCCACACCCATTTAAAAAGTTATTAACTGCCACATTGAATGCTCTATTTAAAGATTCTTGAAAAAAATAAAAATCCTGAATCCCAAAACCCCTAGTACAAACATTAGTTTAAATTGCGTAGAGAAAATCATTCCAAAAAGAAATACTATAAAACAAAGTAATGCTCCTAAAAGATTTACAAAAGCTTTTTCTCTCTCAGACTAAATCACTCCACCTAATTTTGCACTCTAAGTATTATTACTGGAACCGAGCCATTTTGTTGAACGGTTTAGTTTACATCATTACAATAAATAGTAGTATCAATCACCACTATCTCTTACTGCAATATAGAATTCTATATAATCAAAATCATTGATTAAAAGCTGTTTTAGATCATGTATTTCTATAATTTCCCCCATTAACTGAAGATTTTTTGTCAATGCAAACTGCATAATTCGTTCAGTGAATTTGTTACCCTCCTCAAGCTTTTCTCTAGGATAGAAAAAATGTATAAAAGTGGCATCCGTATAGACAACGTCTGCATTCTTAGTTACTTCAATATACATATCATGATTCTCTAAAGACTTTGTTCCTAAATTGGTTATGAAAATTTGCTTATCCTTCATAAATTCCCCATCTGAGAATTTCGGAGGAATATTTGTATGCACCTTCTTCAACTTAAATGTCTTCTTAATAATTTCAAAATGATATTTTCTAGTAGTTGGCAAGTCTATTGCACGCTTTAACACATTTCTTTGATAACTCAATTTTTCTATTTCATTGTCTATTTCTTTAATGTAATTACCAATGATGTCTATTTTTTCATCAATATCTTCTTTATCTAACAGTTCCTTAATATCTGAAATTCTCATCCCCAATTCTCGATATAAATTAATTTTAAAGGTTTTGAAAAAGTCTTCATCTGTAAAAACATTGTAATTATTATCATCCTTGTTAATATCAAGAATCCCTTTTTTCTGCCAATGCCTGATCGTATCTTTACTAATTCCTATATATCTGCTTATTTGGCCCATTCTATATCTTTTATGCATACGAAAGCCTACCTCCGTTGGGATATTTTAACATATAATTATCATTGACTGTTGACTTGGTCAACACCTTAAGGTTTTATTTGAGGTGAAAAAAATGAATAAAATAGAATTTACTAAAATTTACAAAGAGTATTCCCATAGGGTAATAACGACAAAATTGGTCATGGCACTTGCATCAAGCGCTGATCACATTATAGCAGCAACTTTTATCAGTTCAGCAGTTCTCGCTTCGATAACATTAATAAATCCAATGTTATTCTTCATATTTGCCTTCGCATTTATGTTTACTTCTGGATTAGGTTCCTATATTGGATTACTTATCGGAAAACAAGAATTTGAAAAGGCTAACCAAACTGCAAGCTTTATCATCATCATTTTCTCGGCTATAGCAGCATCATTATCAATTTTCACATCTATTAATGCAAGTAAAGTTGCAAGTTTATTGGGTGCGTCTGGTGAGTATCATATTATAGCTACAGAATATTTGAAATATCTATCCATTGCCTTTTTTCCACAAATGTTGTCAGTAGTTTTAGATAGCCTAGTGATGAACGATGGAAGTCCCAAATTTAATTTTAAAGTTAATATTATAACATTAGTAATGAATGTTGCTTTAAATATCATCTTTGTTGTAGTTTTCAATCAGGGTGTAATTGGACTAGCTATCTCTACTCTTATTAGTCACAGCTACCATTTAATTGCAAATATCTTTTATCTATTATTTAAATCAAAAACAATAAATATTAGTTTTCCAAAGAAGAACATCAAAGCACTTAAGAGAGTGTTATACAACGGAAGTAGTGACTTTTTGAGTGTCTTTATCGAATCAATCATGATTTATGTTGTTAATATATCGATTTTAAGATTCCTACCAGATGAATATCTTGAAGCATACGCAGCCTCAGCCATATTTACATTATTTATAACAAAGATATATTTAGGATCGCAAACAGGATTACAGCCCATAACCTCAAGGTTGATGGGCGAGAAAAAATACATTGATTTGAAAAGACTTTTCATTTTCTCCTTGAAAAGAAGCACACTATATGCATTTATTTTGTATGTGGGTCTTATTCCAATTACATGGTTTGGATTACCTTTTTTCTTAGATAATGCTGAGTTAATTAAGGTGGCTTTCATGTTATATTTAGGAGTTGGTTTTGCAGCTGTATTATCCAATGTAGGAATACAATCATCTATTTATTTCACATCAATAAATCGACCTTTAGAATCATTAACAATTGCTGTTATAAGAACGTTCATTTTAATTCCAATATTTAGTTATACTATGATTTGGTTATTTAAGGTGACAGGAATTACACTGGGGTTATTAATTCCAGAAATATTATTAACTATAGGTTTTATCTATTACTTTCAAAAGTTAGACCTATCACAGTTAAATGTGGAACAGTAACCATAAATGTTTACAACTTTCTTGAAATTATCAACCATTAAAAAACCATTTCAAATATTCTTATATATGGTCAAAAACTAGAGAATTGGAATATTAGGGAAATAAATAAAAGATAGAGGGAACACTATCAAAGTGTCAGGCTTTTGTATATAAATAGAAACCAATTATGCATCTTCAAAGCATTTTATTAGTCTATGATAAAACACAAACAATTTACAGTAAGGAGATAATAATATGAATAGAAGTAAGTGGATCATAAGAAAAGCTAAGGCTGTCGATGCAAAAGGTCTAAAAAGCTGTATGGATGCAGCTTATTCAGTGTATTTGAATAGATTCACAGAAAAACTTCCACCCATGGTTGTTGATTATGAAGAGGAGATAGCAGCATTTCCGGTATGGGTAGCTGAATCCAATAATGAGGTAATTGGTGGCTTGGTTTTAATGTTTGAAGATGAATATGCTACTATAGCGAATGTGGCGGTACACCCTAACTTTCAGGGAAAAGGTTTAGGACGAAGCCTCTTGGAATTCGCTGAATCAGAAGCAAAAAGCAGAGGCTATATGGAAATACGGTTAGCAACACATGTATTATTGACTGAGAATGTTTCTTACTACCTTTATTTAGGATGGGCTGAGTATAATCGTGATGATAACCGTGTTTACATGAAAAAATATATCAAAAGTTAATGCTTTTTTTCGTAAAACTTTGTTGCTATTTTTATGAAAATGGACATAAGATTTTTATGCAACCTTAATAATTGTAAAAGTAGCAAAGATACCACGAACGCTATGTTTATACTTGTTGATATATTAGAACGAAAAGCAATAATCGTAATCAATGCGAAAACAGCCCAAGTTAAGGAGCATCACCATTTAAGTAACGTACCTTAACCTAATAAGTGAATACATTTTTCGTCTACAATAAAGTATTTCAATCCTATATAACCCCGCTCTAAGGTTTTTGTCGGGGTTATATGTATTTGTATAAAGTAGGAAGAACTGTTTTTTGACTCTAAGAAATGCACAAAAAAATTATTTACAATTAGATTTAATAGATAATTGCGGAATATTGTTGAGGAATACTCATATTTCTATTGAAGAAAAGCATCTTTTAATTTAGTTAGATTTTAGATAATCATATACAAGATTAACTCGTTCATTGACTGAACAATCTCCCTCAATTTTTAATATTGGACAAGATAATTCTGCCATCCAATGTTCATGTAAAGTTTTGCTTCTAACTTCTAGTCCTGCACTATCATATAAAGAAGCCCATTCTAAGAATGTTTTAGATTGTTCATATTTACACCCACCAGCTAATATCTCATTTCCATATCTCTGAAACTCTCTTTTCTTAAGTCTTTCAAGCCTTATATCTTGCGGGATCCATATAAATATTACGAGATCAAAATAGTTTATAAACATATCTCCCCAACCACACACAGCACCTGATAGCATCCAGCTTTCATTTTGCAATAGATCTTTCTGAAGCATCCTTCTTCTTTCAGGAACTTGCCTTTGTTTTGTGAATTTGGTTTTCCAAAAGTAATCATCTGTATCAAGGTGTATATGTGGTAAAACTTTTGATAATGAAGAACCAAGTGTCGAAGTTCCTGACCCAGAAGCTCCCAAAATATGAATTTTTCTTTTCATGATTTATCCTCTATTCCTTTATGTGAATTTACCTACTTCTCTTTATTTAAGGTGAAATAAGCGTCTATATTTGATCAAGAAAAGCGCTAGTTTGTGGGATAACATTTTCAGTTTCTCGTTTAGTAGCTAAATTTATAGTCAAACAAAATTCACAATATTTTAAGTAGGTTTTTAATATATTTTAATAGTGCACTTTTCTCCTCCATAGGAAGCCTTTCTACTAATCGCGCTGCTGCCACTGGAAGAAACCACTGTTCAATTTGCTCTATTGTCATATTTGACTTGTGAAGATAACGATTTGTGTATTCGTCTAATAATGTACAACGAACTCTGTTAAAACTTTCTCTGATCCTTTCGGGTATACTGTCTGGTATAATGCCAAATTTAAGGATTAATATAGTACGAGCTACATCGGCTGCCTGATTTCCTCTCATAGCAGTCATCCAATCAATAATTACTAGTCCATTTGATGAAGTGATGACATTGCCAGGATGAAAGTCACCATGGCAAAGGAAATTTCCATCATGAAGTTTGTGTAAATAATCTATTATTTGCTCTTTCATTATATTTGACAATATGTTTGATTGTTGAATATTTCGCTCATATATCAACTTTTGCGAGGGAGCTTCTTCTGAAATTGTTGTATTATGTATATCAACATGTAGATCGCTAATAGTTTGAGCAGTTTCTTTATCCATTGAAGGATTGGATAAGACTTGTTCAAATAATGAAGGACCCTCTATATATTCATACACAATGCCATAGAGATTGTCGATTTGAATAATTTTAAATACTTTTGGAATAGATAACTTCGTCGGTTGTATAATACGATTCATTGTAAACTCTCGTTCAATCATTTCAAGCGGAATATCATTCTTAAACAGCTTTATAACTTGGTTGTCTCCTAGAGAATATATATCAGCAGTGTTTCCACGCCCAATTAGTTTGCCTTTAATCATCCATTCTACCCCATTATCATTTCTAAAATTTGTTTATTACTGACTTTTATATTCGTTGATCTATTATTGTTACAATCCAATATTTTGGTGTTATCGGTTAACTAGTATTATGTTAAATATTGCAACATATTATCACTTTTGTTGATAAAATAACAAATTAGAGTAAGAAAACAAATATAGTTAAAAAGCTAAGGTACTCTTGTTAAAACACCGATTTTTGTGCTACAGACCTAGTAAAGAACGACAAATTAAACGATAAAATTCACATTAGTTTATTAATTACAGCTATTCTTCCACAACATTGAACTTCATCTAAAATTAATTCTCTATGAAATATAAAGTTTCCTTCTTATATAAGTTTGTAGAAATAAAAATGTATCTATGGGATATGGGAATACTGTTAATGAGACACTCTGATTTCTATACGAAAAATCTACCGTTTAATTCCCAGTTTTTAAATACTTATAACCCAGTACAAATTATTAAGACTGAGTCAAAAATAGTTGTTTCATTTTAGAACAAAGCTTCTTCACGATGAGTTAAAACTATAGCCTTCCTCAATTAACACCACATAAGTTGATATTGATCTAATCATTTTCAATTTAACAATAAAAAAAAGACGCATATCTTAATTTCATATTTGCTCCATAATGTTAAGAACTATCTAACTCGATTAGGGGGGATTTGTGAGGCATCAACCCATACGAGATTAAAAGATCTTCCATAAATAATCCTTGACTGGTAGAAGCATCTGCTTGCTTTCCTGGCAAGGTTATCTGACGATTCAAGGAGCTTACTGCCTGTTTCTATTAGGTGTGACATAAAAAAAGAATAGTTGAGCAAAAAAAGATTTGCTCAATCTATCCCTAATTTAAAATCTCTAATTAAAAAGGCAAAATAAACATTTGCACCCAATATGTAGAGTATTCATTATCTTCATTTCCTTCTATATACCCAATTCCAATTTCGGTAAATGCAGGACGTAAAATGTTTTCTCTATGGCCCTCGCTATTCATCCAGCCTTCAACTACATCTTCTGGAGTAGTGTGACCTGCAGCAATATTTTCCCCTGACATACGATAATTAACACCGAAATTTATTAACATATCACCTGGTTCACCGTAAGTTGGTGAGACATGATCGAAATAATTATTATCGCGCATATCTTTAGCCTTAACCTGCGCCACATCAGTCACCTCATCAGATAATGTGAGAGGATCTAGTCCTTCAGCTTCTCGCTCTATATTAACTAGATTCACAACTTCATTGACAAATTCAGCTCTTACCTCATCGCTATCGTCATCTCCTGGATCCTGGGTACCATCGTCTTCCGAATTCTGGGTATCATCATCTCCTGGATTCTGAGTGTCATCATCTCCTGGGCCCTGGGTATCATCATCTCCTGGATCCTGGGTATCATTATCTCCTGGACCCTGGGTATCATCATCTCCTGGATCCTGGGTATCATCATCTCCTGGATTCTGAGTGTCATCATCTCCTGGATCCTGGGTATCATCATCTCCTGGATCCTGGGTATCATCATCTCCTGGATCCTGGGTATCATCATCTCCTGGATCCTGGGTATCACCATTTCCTGGACCTTCTGTATCGTCGTCTCCTGGATTCTGGGTATCGTCATCTCTTGGATTCTGACTATCGTCATCTCCTGAATTCTGGGTTTCATTTTCTTCAGGTATTAATATATCATCATCAACTTCGACTTTCACATCTTGAGGAGACATTTGATAATCGTTAAAGTCTTCAATGTTTGATATTTTCAGTTCAAAATCTTTGGTATTTAACCTTTCTGATAATTCTAAGATTACTGTGTTTGTTGCATGGTTAGGTGTTGCTTTTGCGGTTATTTTTTTGCCATCAATCGTAATTTCCGATAATGCAGAGTAGTTAGATTGTGAGAATGAAACAGGCTCATTGAAAGAAAGTTCAATTTGCTTAGCATTTAATACTTTTACATCTAACAACTCTGGAATGGTAACATCTCTGACTGTTAATTCTTGTTCATATTCAACATTGTTGTTATCAACCGTTTTTATACCGTCAAGTACAACAGTAACTTCGTCACTAAATTCTAATTCTCCAGTTTCAAGTATGACCGCTACCTTGTTACCATCTACAACTGTGAGTTCCACAACCTTTAATTCTTTGTTAGCCTCATTTAATACTTTGACAGTTGAATTTGTTAAGGATCCTATGTTTATATCCTCATTGAACGAAATTTCAATCTTTTTTAGGTTATCCGCACTTACACTTGCTACATATGAATGAGATTGACCTTCTTCTTTTGTTGGATCGACTTCTTCATCAACTTGACCAACTTCTTGATTAAATGCACGATATAAGAATCCTGCGAAGTTCGAACGGGTAACACTACCGTTTCCATCGTAAGTGCCGTCACTCTTTCCAATTGTTACTCCATTTTGGAATAAGATTGCTACATTACCTCTATGAGATTCATTAATTTGTTGAAGATCTGATAGTGTGACTTCTACTTCATCATTTGTTGATAAACCAAATGCTCGAACAAGGATCGTAGCCATTTGTGCTCTAGTTAATGTATCCCCAGCATTAAATTTACCATTGCTTCCGATAAATATTCCAACTGATCTAACTGCAGCAACAGCTTCTTTCAATTCCTTGTCATTTGAACTGGACACATCTTCGAAAGAATCAAGTTCTTCTGGCACCTCTAAGTTAAGTATGTTTTTGAATAATTTTGCTGCTTGACCACGAGTTAATTCAACATGTGGTTTAAAAGTTCCGTCTTCGTAACCTTTGATGACACCTTTTTCTACAAGATTTGTAATCTCATTATAAAATTGGTCATTGGGGCTTAAATCAGGAAAAATACTTTCAGCATTAGCATCTGCAGGGACGACTGCAGTTGCTACCAATGCAGCAGATATAGATCCCGCTAGGAACTTATAATAAGATCTTGAATTGATAGACATTTAATTTTCTCCTTTTCTATATTTTTTAATGATGACTATTGAGTTAAGAGAATATATGATAGGTTAGTAGCTAAGAGTAAATAATCTCAACAACTCAGTCACAAAATAATACAATACTTCTATCGGTTTTTATCGAGCTCTTTTAACGGGTAGAAAGTTTCGGTTTACACTTAGGAAATTTGCATCATATTAAATGCCAAGAGATAGTGAAGAATGACAAAAACACTCTGCAGGAAGAATAGCGGAAAGAAAATCTATCATGGGGGAATCCTAATTAAGATCTTTTAACAGTTTAATTTTTTGTACACCAATATCCATTATAGTTACTAAAATTTCAATAATATAGTTCAAGTATAAAGAAAGACGCTTTTCTAATTTGTTGCCGAGAAGCGCCATTTCATATAACCTACTTTGTATTTTACAAACATTCGTCAAGAATATCTTTATTTGCATATTCGAAAGTCTGATTGCATAGTACTGTCTTTTCCGAAGCATGATGATGAATTAGTTAGGCTGTTTTCGCATTAATTGTTGCTTTTCGTAATAAGAGCTAAGCACGAACCACTAGAGTTCGTGGCAACTTTTCTACTGTACAATGATGATTACCAATATAAAAAAAACACTTTTTTGGTATTAAATTGATAACAATAGCAACAATATTTACGAAAAGAGCCATACATTAAAATTAATTTATCCATTTCTCCATGCGGATATCATTCCACATTTTTTCTTGCCAATATGTAAAATCTTTAATACGACCGATTTCATTGTAGCCCAGTTTCTGATACAATTTCAGTGCCTGTTTATTAAATTCAAATACTCCTAATTCAATACGCCTAAGACCTTCCTCCCTAATTTTATCCTCTGAAAATTTTATCGCTTCATATCCAATCCCTTTACCCCGTCCTTCGGACTCACCAATTGTAATCCCTACCCAAGCAGTACCCGACTCTTTTTTGTAAAGGTGGGCAGGGTCGACCATATAGTTCATTTCGCCGATTAACAGATCATCCTGATATATCAGATAGATTTGTTCGTGTTCTAACCGTTGAATTATGTTTTCAATAGTTATACTACTCTGACTTTCCAATTCGAACTTGTTTTGATTAGGGCGAGTCAATGGTACCAAAGTAGGATCGTTTCCCCACCGATTAAACACTTCTACTAAGCTATTATTAGGTTCAGTTAACTTGATGAAATAAGTTTTCACTAGCACACCTCTATTCTTCAACACTATTGTAGAATTAAGTATATCAAATCCAGAACAACGCGTTCAAAAATTTCGTTTTTAAAATTTAGATATTTTGTTAGTAAAATAGGTATATCGTATTATACCTCCTTGTTCCATAATCTGAACAGAAAGTAAAAAGGTTGCTAAACTTTAAATAACTCTCCCTCCCAAACACCTAAATCTTTTCCTTAAGCTGTTTTCGCATTAATTGTTGTTATCGTATTAATAAATACACCGTACAACTAAAGTTCGTGGCATCTTTTCTTCTAAACAACGATGACCAACAATATAAAGCCATTTTTTGGTACTAAAATGTAACATTAGCAACAATGTTTACGAAAAGAGCCTTTCCTTAAAAAGAACAAGTGCGAATAGTGAAATGGTATTAAATCCTTATGTTATGAAACTGAACATACCAATAGATTTGGAAAATATTGAATTTTTTTAATCGCTAAACCTCCAAAACTTCAATTCGAGGAGTCTGTTTCAGTTGAAAAAATTTATCTTTAGCAAAACTAAGAAGTGTTCAAAATGCACATTGTTACACAATAATTGAGAAAGAAAATTGTCAAGAGATATACTTCCTTTCAATAATTAAATAGGATATTTCAATAGCATCAAACTAAGTTCTTAAATGGATTTTTTTGTATATAATAAAGATGAAAATGGAGGTAACCTATGAAAAAAGTTTTATTAATGTTAGTTTTTCCTCTATTAACAGTAGGATGTAATAATACGCTAAGTTCTACAAAAGAGGTCATTACTATTGCTATAATAGGTGAAATTCCCACTAATGGTGGAGAAGGACAACACTCTACAACCTTTATTACTTACGAAGAAGATATTAAATCAGAATTTGATGCTGTTTGGATTACTGATGAAACTAAGTTAACAAACAAGCAAACTGATTCTCTTATATCTCTAATTAAGAAGGAAAAGGAAGTTAATTTTATTAACAGTCTACCTTCTGAATCAACGATAAAAAACTTAGGACATAACGATAACCTAGAAGAAGAGCATAACCAACATGAAATAATGTATTTCTGGTTTGATCAAGAAATACATTTAGGGTATGTAATCTTAGATGAAGACATTTCCGAAACAAGAAAATTTGAAATACTACTAGATATTGCTAGGGACAAGAAAGATTAATAGTGACCTGGAAGATTGGTAGAGGCTATGTAACATCTACTTTTAAAGGAAAAAATCAAGTGGTGTAGCTAAAATAAAGCAACAATAGTAAATATTTCTTTCAAGATTACTACTGAAGATACTTTAATCTTAGCTCGGATGAATAAGAATTATAGTGTAGTGAAAGTCTATCTGGTTCCTGTTGATTTATGCGTCCTATTCCTCCGTATAATAATGATGTTTATTATTGTTTTCAGTTTCCAAGAAATATGCTTCTATGCAGTTTTGTGAGTGTACCTGCTTAATTACTGTTAAATCTGGATCTTCTAAATCTAATTGCACAGCAACTCATACTTTGCGTCCTTGCAGTGTTAGACAATTAACCAAAAAGTATCCATCATTGTGCCAAGAAATAGCATTATTTGATGCATTTTTTCTATACGACAACTACTTAAGCAACACCAGCATTGAATCCCTCCACTCTACTGTAAGGGCTTATACTCTCATCCTTGAGCGTAACTCAAAAAGGGATAAAAATTGTAATAATTTCATAATTTAATTCGACTTCAGGAAAATAAAACTACCTGACCCTTGTTATATATTAGGAACAGGTAGCGTAGGATTTTTCCATTGTCTCGAATTAATAGGGTTAGTTCGTATATTTCACCCTATTTTTTATGCTCTATTCATTGTGATTAGCATTAAAGTAAATTCAGTGTTATTAATTCAATCATTCTTTTAACATATTAAGAGACTTGTTTCTTTTTAATTGTTTTGTATAGAACCATTATAAACATAACACCTAGTAATACAATTAATGGATAATTTACAAATGGCTCTAAGACTGGTACTCCAAATAGATTTATCGCATGAAAAGGACTAGTAAATTCTGGAGCGCTCATAAAGTTTGTGAAGCTATACTGTTGTAAATACCAAAACAAAACACCATTTAATGGAACTATTGGTAATAAAAAGATTGTTGCGCTTATAATAAATGAAACCAATACATTTTTTGATAGCGCAGACACTGTTAGTAATACAGCCATAAATACAAACGCTACTAGTAACATAATAACCGTCTGTACCAAAATATATTCTATACCAGTTAGGTTATAAGGGGATAGAGCATACCCATCTGTTCCCCAAAGTCCAAGTAGCTGTATAGGTGAATCCCAACCGTTACTTCCATATACATATATATTAGTTAAAATACCAAAGGTAACCCAGAACACAAATATTATGAATACAAAAATCATAGAAGCTAATATTTTCGCAGTCACACCTTTTCTGCGCCCATATTTTGAGCTATATACAACCTGGTCCATTCTTGAAGAGCTTTCACTTACAAACATAGGAGCTAGGGCCATTAACATTAAGATGCCAATAATAATAGGAGCTGACGATTTTAAAAACCAAATAGCATTCTTCGCCCCTTCATTATACTCGAATGTATTTATTTTTAGCTCATTCCACATATGCTTTTCTAACAAAGCATTTTTATAAGACACACCACCCTTATTTAATGATTCTAAGTCACTATCAAGCTCATCCATTCTGTTAAGACTATCATAGACAAAATCATTAGTTAATCTAATTTGGTCTAGAATAAAGTATTCTGCAGCCTCTTCAGCAGGTACTTCAACTTCTTTATATGGAAATGTGTTTGCTGCCTCTTTTTGCAACTTATCATATTTTTCAAATATAGATTGTTCTAAATTTCTTGCTTCTTCTAATTTTCCTTCTGTTAACTTCCCCTCCCATTTTTTCGATACTGCTTCAATTTCGCCCGTTACATCAACTATATTATGACTACTCATTGGATAAGAGATAGGTCTATCTACCATTAAGGAACTCATAGTTAAAAGGGCAACTACTAGTAACATGCCGACATAAAGACCCTTTTGTCTAAATATTTTATATAGCTCAAATTTGACTAATTGCTTCATTTTGCAACCTCCTCATCAAAATAGTATAAATATAGATCTTCTAGGTTAGGTGATGCTTCAAAAGCTCTTTCATCAGGCTTGCTTTCAGAAATAACTCTTAGACCTACTTCATTTTGATTACGAATAATATTACTAACCTTATAATTTTCTTGAAAAGCTTGTACTTCTTCCTCTGAAACATTAACTGTCCAAATAAATCCTCTTATTTTTTGCAGCAGTTCTTCAGGCTTATCCTTTTGGATGAGCTGACCAGCTTTAAACACTATTATTTCTTTTGCGATAAACTCAATATCTGAGACGATGTGTGTTGATAACAGAACGATTCGATCTTTTGAAATAGTAGACAATAGATTTCGGAATCTTATCCGTTCCTTCGGATCTAGTCCTGCCGTTGGTTCATCAACAACTAACACCTTTGGATCGTTTAATAATGCTTGAGCAATTCCAAGTCTTTGCTTCATTCCTCCAGAAAACTTCCCAATTTTTCTTTTCCTATGTTCAGTTAAGTTAACAACCTCTAACAATTCATCAATTTTTTTCTTAGCAGCTTGTTGTTTAATTCCTTTTAATGCTGAGATATACATTAAATATTTTTCAGCGGAAAAGTTTTTATATAATCCAATGTACTGGGGCAAATATCCGAGTACATCTCGATACTCATCACCTAACACCTCAACATCTTTTCCATCAAATAAAATACGTCCAGCAGTTGGTTTGATCAGTGTCACGAGCATGCGCATTAATGTTGTTTTACCTGCACCATTTGCACCTAAAAATCCGTAAACACCAGCAGTTAATTCAAATGAAACATCATTAACTGCCAGCTTATCTCCAAACTGTTTCGTCACATTTTCAATTGTTAAATTCAAGAAAACCACCCCTTTTATTTTTTGATAAACAAAGAATTTAATAGAATAATAGCAAGTATATAAAATAATTAGAGTAAATTAATACATAATTTATACCTATCATCAGACAAGAATCAATATCGTATTAAATCAAAAGGTTGATGATTTTTAGACTCCTTTTTCCTCACCCCTTCTTGAGTCTCCTCAGCCACTATTTCACTTTTCGTTATCCAATTTGCTATCTACAGTCCATTTGCAAAATCACTCTTAATTTGTGGTACAACTTAAATATACTTTTCTAAAATGACTCTCCAGTGACTCTAAAATGACAATTTAGTCATTTAAGATAATAAAACTTAATTCAATAGTATTCTCCTTGCACACTTTGGAAAAAGGATTTCTCTGTGACTAGTTTTAAAGATTTGGTTGTATAGGATGATTGAAGCAATTAGAGAAAATTGACTTATTTTGATGGAGAGATGAGGCGTATACATCTGTGAAGAAATGCGAAAATAGGAGCTAATTAATAAAGTACACCATCACAAAAAGGCTTGACTAATCATGATTGAATTGATCAGTTAAGCCTTAAATATATATTGAACTAACATACATAATTAATAAATTACGTTGTAGTTTACAAGGTGTTATATATTTGATCTTTTATACACTGTTTGTTTTTATGTACATGGTTTACCTATTAAAATGGTCCAATACTAATAATACTAATGTTATTCTGTAGCAACCCGCAAGTTTTGTATTTTTAATTTAGTAACTAAACATTGTCATGTTTTTTGTTTATTCTCTACCTCTGTTAGTTATATTTATTTTATTATGAGTTTACAGTGTCATTGATAAATATTGTTAAATTCTTTCCAAAAGATATTCAGTTAATTGCGTAAATTGAATTTCCTGCCCTGTTATAAGGTAGAGCTAAATATCCAAGTTTTAGCGCACTATTAATCTTTTCTTTCATCTTCCTCCTTTTTCATACGTTGTCCACCTCAGTCTTGAAGAAATAGTTATAAAAAAAGACATCCTGCTTATGAAAGCTTTAATATCTACAGAATAATTAAGCAATTCAGATGCTAAAATGTATGAAACTAAAATAAGATGAAGCATGATGTTGGCTTGCGGTGATTTAGGGAGTGGCCTCATTCTTCTGTATCAAAAAAAAGGAAAACGCCGTTCGTCAAGAGCGTTTTCCAAAAAGAGATGTATATGAGATCCAACTCTAGGAATTGAATTCCTGATATCATTGTACCAAAATAATGATTATTGTGATTTCAGCATAAGAAGCGATTTTAAGAGATTATTATACTAAATTCTATTGAATACTCTCTATTTTAACACTACATATAAATATATTTATTTAAATAATAAATATTTCTTCGAATGACAAATTGAATGGACATTTATCATTGAAGAAAATTGCTTATATATCTAGACCACTATGACTCTCTTTCATATACTACTAAAGTACGTTAACTTAAATCACCTCGCCTTATACTTTGATTTAAATATAGCAATGGAGTTTTTAGCATGCTTTATTTGAACCTTATCATGCATTCTATAGTTACAATTAAATGTATTTCTAAGATAATGATAGGACAACTGAGAAAATGAGTAATGTAAACGTTTCATCCAAAAAATATACCACTTTATGTAATTTTACATTTATTCCAAAATAATCTAAGTTAAAATATGTAAACTACAATACCGGTAGTAGTTAAAAACTTTAGGAGGGCTTATGTTGAAATCTAGTATTAAGAAAACAAGTATTCTAGCAACAGTAATTCTTTTCTTTTCTAATCTTGTAATACACCACTCCTTCGCAGAATCAACAATACGTGAAAATCATATTGAGTTATCGACCTCTTTAAAAGAAGAACCATCAGAAATCGCACTAACCTGGGAAAGTAATACGTTAGATATAGATCACTACAATATTTACTCAAGTACTAACTCGGATTTCAATCTTGGTGATGCTGGTACACTCCTAGCAGAAGTTTCATCAGCAACTGATTTCACTGACTCAAATGGCATTTATGCTAATGAAACAAAATACTATTATGTGACAGCAGTAGATGAAGAAGGCAATGAATTGGCATTATCTAATATGGAGTCAATTATTGCTGATGATTATACTGATTACGGATATGAGGATATTCGTTGGAGTAGAGCTAACCCTAATGCTGGAGCGATTTGGTTAAATCAAGGTTTTATATCTGATTATGTAATCATTCACTATACAATAAATGGTCAACAATATGATGAACACATGAAGCATACAAGTAACGGCTCATGGATGATGGAATTTGATGACCTTCGAGCTGTAGAAAACTTCAGCTTCACGTATCAAATACTAGGGTTTCAATATGACTCCGAATAATTAAATGTACACTTAGAGATCGAGTTATTATTTTCTCGATCTCTTTTTAAGAGGTTTATTATTAAATATTGTTATTAACGTCATTCAACTAACAAACACAGCAGTATACAGTTATAGTTATATCTTATTCTAATAAATCATTCTTTTATCTCGACTTCCCATTACAATTACTAAATACAAGGGTTAAATTGCTTTGCAGATTCTTTTTTTGAAAAATATCTATCATGTGGAATCGGAAAATTTTATTGAAAGGCTTACCGCTCCTATAATTTTGCTTGTTAACATTTTTAACCGTTCTAGACAGATACGTTGTGCTAGTTTTTATGACTGTATAGATCTCGGTATGTATTAAGCTAAATTGGAATTGAAATTAAGGGGGAGGTATTTGAAGATCAAAAAATTATCTTACTAGTTAGTATTTTGGATTAAGTAATTTACGAATAAACAAAGAGATGTGATAAAAAACAATTGATGAAAAAAGACAGAAGAAAATCAATGGCAAATAGTTAATCATGTCATTAACTGAAATAAATAAAAAGAGCATATTCCCAACTATACCACCAGCCAACGTATATAGCCCAATATTATAAAAGTAATTATCAGCTGTAGACCTAATTAATTTTATTTCATTAATTTTCTCAATAATGATAGATACTGGAACTCCAATAATAATAAACAAAGGAGTTATGTAAATCAAGTAAAGGCTCACTAAACCTGAAAAAGAAGCATAACTTGATTTTGATAACCTTTCTAATTGTGGAGTATAACTATAGATTGCTAGAATTAGACTTATTACAATAGCTGAAAAAACTGATACTAAGAATTTTTGTAACATACTCATCCCTCCATTACAATTTAATTAGTGAGGTTGTTTCAAATATTTCTTGCTAAACTCCACCTTAATTTACATCAAAACTGTGCAGGATATATACCGAGGCTCTTGTCGTAAGGTTTTTACTACAAAAGGAGTTTTTTGCAAACCCTCTTACTTTTAACATAGAAAAGGTCCGCTAATTTTACAGTGGTTATATTTTAGAACGAAACAACAATCACTACGACAAAAACTTGTATCAATAATTAAGAAGTCTGCATTTTACTTTTTATTTTTACTTTACCAAACATAGAGATACTATGTTAAAGGTTATTAAAAGTTTGATTTACTCCATTTTTTATTAATAAATGGTGGAGCAAGCCGTTCAATGCCTTTACTTGCTGCTTTGTACACTGTTTCCCAAGAAGAGCTGTTGCTTCTTTTTAAATATACCTCATGATGAGGAGCTTGGTCATGTTCTCCAGAAAGTTTGTAGTTCCCATTACTATAAAATTCACCCACTAATTCATAATTTACATCTAGAGAAGCTACTAATGGATTACCAACACCGTGATCTACATCAAATTTTATTTTAGCTGAATCTATATCAACATTAATTAATACTATTCCAGCTTCAGATGCTGTATCACTGTCAATGAGTTTTTTGTTTACATCGTATCCATGAGTTGTACCAACGTATCTTTCTAACGTAACTGATTCAGCTGCTGAACAAAAGCAAATATTTACATGTGTTCTTGTTCTGTAACTTAAACTAGTAGCACTATACCCTCTGTTATCACCAGAAAACCATTTGTATTTTGAAAGCCCGTTTGGATTCTTAACCCATTTATCTTTAAGAAAGGTCGTATACCTTAATTCCCATCGCTTAGTCATGTCTTGGTCTTTGACAGCTTTACTTTCTCCAACAATGTGATTTCTTATAGCACCAACGTGTTTACTTATTTCAAATTCTTCTATATACAATTCTTCTTTTTGTTTGTTCTGAAGCCTATTGTTATTTATACCTTTGTCTATTTTATCTCTTTTATCCTTTTTGACTTTTCTTGCGCCAACAATTTTATATGTGTACTCTTCATCTAAGGTAATATTATGATCTGTAAATTCACTTTTCATTACTGTAGTAAGGTGTTCATCATTTCTAAATATTTCATAGCTTGTTATGTTTTGAATATCTTCCCAATCAATCGCGATATATGAATTTTTTCCGATTGTTGTTACAACCATATCTCCCAATGAATCATCGATATTTTTGTCGGGCGGTTCTGTAGATGTTTGTATTTTTACAACATCCAATATTTTTCCTTTGGAATCTAAAGCTTCTATTATATATGTATATATATATCCAGGTTTTAAGTTAGTATCAATAATTTCATTATCACTTCCAGTGTGTAATTTCACCCCATCTCTGTAAATATTATTTACATGTTCATAGTCATGCCAATATATGGTAATTGAATTTATTGATTCAATAATACTCTCAACCTTTATAATATTATTAAATTTTTCTTGAGCTAGTATGTCGTCTTCTGAATAAGTAAGAGCTGGAAAAAAAACCAAAGCTGCAACAAATGCTATCATTTTTTCCATGTGCTATACCTCCATGTAAATAGTATTCTCGTCAAAGTATAAAAAGCACCCGTATATGAGTGCTTTGAAATAAGGGAGAAAGCGAATGTCAGTCATTATATAAAAAAGGATTGTAGTAAATATATTTTGTGTTGGATGCATGACAACTATACATTCTTTCACATAACATTGTGATCAATATAAAACCACATACAAAATGAACTTTAGTTACGTATTTTATTTTGATACAAAGCTACTCCTTCATAAAAAAGGTTAATTATTGTCAGCAATTAGTACAAATTCTTCTTCAAGCTGATCCCATTTTACAGTAACTTGTATTATTTCATTCTCTTGAACTTTTGCACCACCTTTTGAAGAGCTAGATGAAGTAAATATATGCTCAGTTGGTGGCTCTGTAAACGTTCTTCTACTATTATGACCTCCCGAAGATGTTGTATAGCTATACTCTAGAGACTCTATTTGTAAAATTTCATTAGTTTCTCCAATATACTCCAACATAAACTCTTCATTATCTTCATAATTATAAGTGAGCTGTCCCTTATCATCTCCCCAAATTTGTGTACCAGCTGTAATAAATGTACCTTTCCAATATTCCCCTTCTCCGCTAAATGTGTATTCATATGTTATAATTTCTTCCTTAGAACAAGATGTTAATACTACTAACATCATTAATAATGTCATACTTGTCTTTTTCAAATATTTTCCCCTCAACTTAGAGCAGTTTTATATTTATGTTTAATGTAAATTATCGTATCCTGTATTTTTTCTTTCTTGGTCAAGATATTGTTCAGTATAGATTTGCTGAGAACTCGAAGCATTTTTTATTCCCTCTTCTGGTTCAAATCTTCTATTCTTTTTCTTAGCCCTAGAATCAATAATAAAACCTAAGCATAGTAACCCACCAAATATACCTACGACAAATAACCACAAAGGCATCATTTCAACTCCTACCTTGTTTTAGTTTAATGTTGCGTTACGATCCTGCTCCGCCATTTGTTAATGAAATAGCATTTTATATATGTAATACGGATGAGGTTATGTAAATGTTACAAAAATGGCCATAAAAATATTGAAGAAGTAGTAATAATTTATTTATTCTTTTCACAAGGTTTGCTGTTATTGATAAGCAAAGGATTATACAGTACTTGTGTAGAATAGATAACTAGTAAAAATCTAACGAAGACTTACGACGGGGGAAAAACATGGCTTTCAATGATACTTTTAGATTTGGTTCTCATGCAATAATATTTAATTCGGAAGGTAATGTTCTCCTATTAAAGCGAACATATGGGAATAAAGGGTGGAGCTTACCAGGCGGGAGTGTTGAGCCTGGAGAAACTATTCATCAAGCATTATTCCGTGAATGTAGAGAAGAGCTTGGAGTAGATGTTGAAGATGCTGTATTAACAGGAGTTTATTACCATAGTATAGTAAATACCCAGGCTGCAATTTTCCGTTGTTCTATTCCACAGGATGCCAAGATTATACTCAGCTCTGAGCACTCTGAGCATAAATGGTTCCCTTTATCTGAGTTAAGCGAGATTCAACGAATACGAGTGACAGACACTTTGAACTTTCAAGGACATGTAGCTAGTCGTGCATTTTAATAATTAGTACTATTTAGCCCTACTAATTTGTAGGGCTTTCATAAGTTAAGTTGTTTATTGTGAATAAATTTTATGTCCTTCGATTAAAGGGCTGGATTCAGACCTGTTCAAACAAAAATCGCAGGTATTGTTCACCTACGATTTTAATAATACTTTTGCTACATATGATAGATCTTATTACTTATAAGATCACATTTGTTCCATTTTTAGTCCCCAGATACAAGACCAATAGCTTCACTCCGTCATTGTAGTAAATCGTTTATCATAAGAATACTGCCAGTCTGTTGTCAACATTCATTCCTATAGATACAATGTTACCTTATGTGGTCCATCAGCTTTTAATCAAACTCTAATACTTTATTTATTTCCATCAAAATGGATATCCATCATATACACTTGCTGGAGTTAATTGTTGTGCTAGGCTACCAACAGATCCAGAACATGTACCACAGCCAACGCTAACATTATAATTATCCCGACTAGAGTCTGTAAAATTATTTAATCACTCTTATAGTAATTAAATGGTTATGATACAGTAAGTTTTTTAAGTATAAATAATATTGTAAGTAGGTTTAATAATTCCATTAGAATATTGTTTCATATCCACTAATTCTAATTTAAAACAAGGCTTAATGTTCCCGAACAATGAAATTCCTTCGCCAACTATAATAGGATTAATCTTTAGTACTAATTGATCAATGAGTTGATGTTTAAGCAACGATCCCGCTAATTCCCCACCTCCACATAGCCAAATTTTGCAGTTCTCTTGCTGCTTTAGATCCTTGATAAAGTCAATAGAATCTTCTTTGATAAGCTCGACTTCCTCATTGGATTCAAACTGCAAAGAGCTTGAAAAAATGTAATGTTTTATGCCCTTATAGCTAGGTTCACCCGGTTTATTTCCAAATTTAAATCCAAATTCATATGTTTTTCCACCCATCAATAATGATTCAAATTGTTGAATATCTGTTAGAAAATCAGGGACATGATCTCCTTCAAATAAAAACAGAGTTTCCTCAAGATTCCCCGTTAACATCCCTTGATCAGCAATAAAGTTATCTAATGACACTGCAACATGATAAATTACTTCAGCCATTTTGTCATACCCCCAAAAGCATAAATTTCCTTCTAGATCCACGACCATACTCTCTATTTCAGTTCATGTGGTTTCTAGAAAGCCTCAATGAGATGCTCATTTTCAAACTACGTAGAACACTTTTTACTGTCTTCTAAAAAATCTTATTCAACAACTTTGCTCTTAATAACAATTCTTTTAACTATTATCAGTTTAAACTATACAGTTATTTAACTATATCGCTCTAAAAATAAAAATGACGCATATCCTTAATGCAGATATGCGTCATTTGGAATTAATTTTAACTTGGCCATCAGTACAAAAAATCTTCTCAATAGGTATTGTGTTTTAAATATAAAAAAGGGTCTAGTTTTTCATCGTCCCATAAGCTTCCGGCTGACATACCTTTCTTTTTTTTATATGCCCAATAGTTTATTGCACCACTAAATAAGAAAGCCCTACCAAAAATTAAAGACATATAATTTGGAAAGAACAAAAAAGAATATGATGGGGAAAGTGGAACAATAAGTAGCTACTTTATAATCATTTTAGGTGCTACCACCTGCTTGGGATGGATTTATTTCAATTATGTAAACCTATTATCCCATTAAACATATATTCTCGTTTTCGAATTAACACCAATTAATAGTATTTAGAAAATAACGGACTATTTATCGTTTATGTGTCATTATTTTGTAATAAATATGTCTTCCTTGTTCAGATAAAAGTAGATTAGATTATCTTGTAATTTTGGTGCTTTTATAAAGCCTAATTTATTCATCAATCGTTGTGATCTTTCATTCTGTTGTTCCACTGTAGCATCAATCACATCTAACTTCATATATTCAAATCCATATTTAATTATTTCCTGCAACACCTCAAACATTATCCCTTTTCCCCAATAATCACTAGATAAATCAAATCCAATTTCAGCAATAAGTATATTATGAGACTGTCTTAAATAATGAAACCCACAAGTTCCTACGAATTCATTATTACTCTTGGTATGTATACCCCATCGACATCCAGAATCATCAATATGAAACTGAATTATTTCTTTAGCTTCTTTTAAATCCTTGCATGGTTCAATATCCATGTATTTTGTAATATTTTCGTCTCTGAAATGTTTATAAACATCTGCTGCGTCATCTAGAGTTAATAATTTTAAATATAAGTTTTTTGTTTCTAGTGGTGTAAATTCAAGGTTGCTTATTTTTGACATGGTAATTTTGTACCTTTCTTTTAGTTTTCTTCAGAATTTCTCTCGTTTTTATAATAACTCTCCTAATGAATTCCATTAATCAATATGCTATAACTATTAATGTTTTATACTAAGGTTATTCATCTTCCAAGCTCAAAAAATGAATAATAAGTTTATACGTATTTTTTTAACAATATCGACAATAAAGACCCTAAGACGATTGCTTACATATTTACAAGTTATTAATCCTTCAGCTTAAAGTGCTTCATTTTTTGTGTTTACAGGAAAAGAACCCTCTCAGTGTTGTGAATCTTATAGCTATGGGATTATCTCAAAAAAAAAACGGGTGACTCAGAACCCTCGGTACTTTTTCCAATATACGATACTAACCCATTTGATGTAAAGCGTTGACTAGAACCTTCTTGAACTGTTCCAAATACAGAATACGTTTTTGAATCCATCACTGTTGCTGTATGTACATTTTGATAAGTTATATATGCTAATTTATATCTATTAGATGGTATTAGCTTATAGTAGAATTGTATCAGTAGTAACTATTATTTTTGTATCTATTACTGAAATATTATTTAAGGTTGTTGTTAAGTGTAATATTCAAACATCAGGCAAAATTGATAAGTTCATTCCTCCATTCTTCAAACTATTTGAAGCCAAACTTAGATAACAATATCATGACTACATCTTAAGGAGATCCTATTATTTTTTTTGGCGTTGAATGTGCTTTTAGACAGATTGATGGGAATAGATATTAAGTGCTCTTTCAGTTAACGTAAAACAGAGAGAATGACGTTAGTATAAATATTAGCTCATGTTAATTCTTTTGATAACATTTTGCTAAACCTATGCAATCCGACTTGGAGGGTTGTAAGAAGACTAGTGCACACAATCATTTGATGGAAGTTAGAAAATGATCTGGGAGGATGTAAAGTTTTAATGAAGTAAATAAAAATAAGTAAAACCCTGATATTTTTCTTCCCCTAGGGTTTTACTTATTTTAATGATCCCGTAATCACAACTACAAGTGTTAAAGCTATGACCCAAAAAAGCCAACCTTTTAGCTCAGGCTTTTTAATATTGTTACTCAACTTTGTCACCTCATTTAGCAATTCTACCTTGGTTAGTGATTTTTTTTCTTCTATTAAGAGCTAATTCCATTATTGATAAATCTTGTTGGATTCTATCTAAAAGATACTCTGCTTTTCTTATTTCGTCGATTGATTTGTTACCTCTGTTATTTAGAGTTTCATCTACATATCCAAGAGCTTTTAAAAGTTCACCAGAAATTTTATCATACTGTTTAATATTCTTTATTTTAATTCCTCTCCCTTCTCTCACCTTATCCACTTTAGCCTTAAAATAGTAGTAAAACGCTACCAAAAAGTACCGTTTTACTAGGCAAAATATGCTATATATAAGTGCATAAAGGGGAAATTTGGTTACTATTATCATACCAAAATACTGAAAAGTGTGATTTTGTCTTGAGAGATGATTTAGGGAGATTAGTATGTAGTATTCTTTAAAATGCTATGCTTTTCTTACGTTTATATGAATATATTGATAATAATTGAAGGGTATTTATTTATAATATTCAACGTGATACAAAAGTTTATATTTCAATCTAACTTATATTTTTTCATTGACTACATTTTTCTCTACATGTTAATTCCCGAGTATCTTCATTCATAACGATATGTGTTATTTCAATCATCTTGATTAGTTCCTTATGTATAACAAACTACTCCTAGATTACAAAATAGTCATTCGATATTACAATACGTAAAATGAAATGCTTATAATTTCTAAAAAGGGGAATGGTATTACGTCCCCAAATGACTGTTCTACTATTCAAAATTTTTGATATAGGTCATAACGAACTCCGACATCAATCTGGCAGGGGTTTCATTTAACTATAATATTTTTTATGAATAATCACAAAAGCTAATACTGTTGAAAATTAACTTAGCTGTATTATAAAAGATACGTAACTTTTTATCACTAGTGTTTTTAATTAAAGTGGCTTCCTTCAAATCCACGAGAACACCCTAAATCTTATATACTTACATTAATCAGCGACGTACAGTATTTTTTGATAGAACGCTGACATAATGTTGTCAGTGTTGTTTTTATATAATAATTATTAAGCTAAGTATCCATTTGGAGGAAATAAGATAACTTTTTTGTAAAGATGGTGTTTTTTGTTTCATCTAAGTATTAAAATAAAATGAATAGATTTCCAAATTATATACTTGGAAGTTTATCATTTTAAAAAAGGGGAAAGAACATGCTTAAAAAACTAACAGAGAGAATTTATTACATGCCTCATAATAATGACACTGACAGACCTATATTAGGACTTGTATGCGGTGATAAATACAGTTTAATTGTTGATTCAGGAAATTCTCCACAACATGCTAAAGAGTTTTTAGCCGAAGTAAAATCTTTGAATATTCCACCAGTCAAATATTTAGTAATCACTCACTGGCATTTCGATCACGTATTCGGTATAAAAGAGATGAATTTAACAACTATAGGTCATGAAAATACGAAAATAAAACTAGAAGAAATGAGAAATATGAAGTGGGATGATGCTTCTTTAGAAGTATACCTTCAGAATGGTATCTTAAATGAATTTGAGATTAGTTGTATAAAGAAAGAAATTCCAGAAAGGGATAGCTTCCTTATAGGAGACTTGGATATAACATACAAAGGAAGCATGGCAATAGATTTAGGTGGCATTAATTGCATCATAAACGATGTTGGAGGAGATCATACTCTGGAATCAACAGTTATTTATATTCCTGAGGAAAAAGTAATTTTCTTAGGGGACTGTGTCTATAACGGAAGGTATAACGGTGATTATGTTTTTACAAAAGAAAAATTATTTCCAATGATAGATAAAATTGAGAAAAATGATATCGAATACTATTTTTGTTCTCATGAAAGTATTTGTGATAAAGAAGAAATGGACGGGTTTTGGCATCAATTAAAATCCACTGGAAATATAGTAGAAAAGGGTACTTCGGTTGAAGAAGCAAAAAGGAAATTTACCGCTACATATAAAAGACCACCTTCTGAAGCTGAATCCTTTTTTATAGGTGGCTTTGTTAATGGGAATAAATCAATGAAAGAAAAAGCACATCACTAAATTTGTCTATAGCTGCTAAGGAGCTCTCTTTGCCCATTAGCAGCTCTCTATTTATATCTATTACCACTTTCAATTAAGTATATTTTATGTTAATTGTTGGCTCTTCCTGATAAATGATGTTATAACATCATACGTTTGTATCTATAAAACTTTACTATCTAGTTTATATGTGCCACTTGATGTTGTGGGTCGTTACACAATTTAGTTTTTCAGCACCTGTGTATAAGATTTAGTAGTGAGCCTCCTGAATTTGCTAATAGTTTGGTAGGGTTTGTTTTGACTGGTTCATAAGCTAGTGTATAAGCTTCTACTGAATTAACATATGAATTAACACCATTTATTCCGCCTATAGTATAGATTTTCCCGTCTGTTGCTACAACTTCAAATGCGTATCTATTTGTTGGCATACTCGTTTTTGTTTCCCAGCTGTTTGTTATCGGATCATATTCTTCAACAGTATCTAAATATTCACCGACATTATTAAAGCCTCCAATAACATATATTTTCCCATTTGATTTTACAACTTCAAATGCGTATCTATTTGTTGGCATACTTGTTTTTGTTTCCCACGTGTTCGTTTCCGGATTATATTCTTCAACGGTATCTAAATATTCACCATTATTATTATAGCCTCCAATAGCATATATTTTCCCATTTATTGTTACAACTTCTAATCCATATCTATTTGTTGGCATACTCGTTTTTGTTTCCCATGTGTCTGTTTCTGGATTATATTCTTCAACAGCATCTAAAAATTTTGCGATAATATTATTATATCGATAGCCTCCAATAGCATATATTTTCCCATTTACTGTTACAACTTCAAATGCGTATCTATTTGTTGGCATACTCGTTTTTGTTTCCCACATGGCTGTTTCCGGATCATATTCTTCAACAGTATCTAAATATTCACCGGTATTATTAAAGCCTCCAATAGCATATATTTTCTCATTTACTGTTGCAACTTCAAATGCGTATCTATTTGTTGGCATGCTTGATCGCTTTTCCCACGTATTTGTTTCCGGATCATATTCTTCAACAGTATTTAAATCCCCAATAGAATTAAAGCCTCCAATAGCATATATTTTCCTCTTTACTGTCGCAACCTCAAATGCGTATCTATTTGTTGGCATACTCGCTCGCTTTTCCCACGTGTTTGTTTCCGGATCATATTCTTCAACAGTATCTAAATCCCCGTTAGCATTCGAACCTCCAATAGCATAAAATTTCCCATTTACTATTTCAATCCCAAAATTTATTCGTTCGGTAGGCATTGTAGAAACTGTGTCCCAGCTACCTTCAGCAAAGCTAGGTAACAATGATACTGATAACAACATTGTTATTGCTATGATTAATGACATAAATAGTTTCTTAGTTAATTTCATGTTTAAAAATTCCTCTCAAATAATATATTTTTTATATCAATTGACTTTCCAATGTAATATTTTACTATATGTAATCTGTTTACTCTGGTTGACAACAAAGCTCGCCTTTCCCCTGCTCTAATGCAGATTTAAGGCTTCCGAGGACATCTTGCCATGCTTTCTCATGCCATTTATATGCTTCTTCCCAAAATTCTCCGTACCCCCATCCATAATGTTCAACTAAAATGTTAGTTTTCTCTTCTTCTTTTTCAAAAAGAATATTTACAAGTGTCAGATCATCTTGATTGTTCATAATGGAGGCAAATTGATCTGGACCTTTCCAAGTGAATTCTAACTGTTGTTTAGGTACAAATCTCTTTATTTTACAGCCTTTTGTATTCATACATTCAATATCCCTAGATTCAAAATATAACTCAAATGCTCCACCTTTTTTCAGTTCAATTACAGCTTTTGGTGCAAACCATTTAGACACTCTATCAGAAATCGTCCATGCGTGCCAAACAAGATCTACTGGAGAATTAATAGTAATATTTTTAAATAGTGAACTATTTACTGAAGGTGTCAAAAAAATCCTCTCCTTATAATGAATATTTATATTAGTGATATGATTATTTGTTGAAAGTTATCGATAACCGTGAAATATCAGGTATAGTGTGCTAATTTTAGGTTTGGTAGAAAAATATCATTGATATTGATCAAAAAATAGATTTAAGACAGTACATGTATGATGCCGAACTTAGTAAATATTCATTGTTTTGGATCCTATATTGTTTATCATAAGGAGGTTTTATATTTTAAACATGTAGCTTAAGTCATTTCTGGTGGTGACTTAAGTAACAAATTTAAACCGCTATCGAAATTGGGACATGGGAGGCAACCGAATAATCTAGGAAATTAAAGATTATTAATTGAATCACTTGCGGTTAGCTTCAGGAGAATACGGAATACAACGTTAATAAACAATACATACTAAAAAGCCCGACCTCTCAGTATGATAATTGAGAAATTAGGCTTTTTCTAAACATGATTGTATCAGTGTTATTCCTGACAAAATTATTTCTATTAACTTAACACTTTTATGGAGATTTTAAAAATATCAAAAGGCAACTTACTTTTCATACATATTTTAGTACTTCACATAAAGTGCTCAGAAGGCGGTGATATGCTGAAAACGACTTTTGTAGTAGTCCTACACCTATAATAATTTTGTTTTTCAAACATCTCTAGATCCCCCATTTAAAATACAAATATATGCCTCAGTCGCAGCTAATAAAGTTTCTTCCTGGAAATTAAATCGAGGGTGATGATGAGGATAATCAAGTTCAGTGCCAAAGAGCATATATGTAGCTTTGCCCCCATGCTCTTGTACTCGATTCATCATGAAGCTGACATCTTCTGAGCCAGACACTGACACTACTGGCAATACTTCTTTAATAAACTCACTTGACGAACACCAATCAGTTATTTTTGGTATGAGTGCATCATCACAAACAACTACTTCTGTAACGCCTACTTCCTCAATCGTGTAGGAAACATCATGCATATGTGCTGCCGCTTGAATAATCTGTGTAGCTTTCTCAGCCATATAAACTGCAATCTGAGCCGTTTCTCCCCGTACTTCTATTTCCATATAGCTGTCCTCTGGGATAATGTTCCGCCCGCTTCCAGCAGTCATTCTCCCTACATTCACGCGGGTTATACCATCATGGTGGCGCGGGATTCCATACAGATGATTAGCAGCAGTTGTTGCAGCTAATAACGCATTTTTTCCAAGCTCTGGATTCATGCCAGCATGAGAGGAAACTCCTTTAAAATAGACATTGAATTTGGTTGAAGCAAGAAAACCTTGTGTTGTTGCTGCAATCGTTCCAACGGGTAATGATTGAATGCCTATGTGTCCGGAATAAAAATAATCGACATCATCGAGCCACCCTTTAGCAGTCATTGCTCTAGCCCCTCTCCCTCCTTCTTCAGCTGGCTGGAATAGAAGAGTAAATCTACCTTTTAGCTCGTCATTATGAGATGAAATATACTTTGCCACTCCCAGTCCAATAGCTGCATGCCCGTCATGACCACAAGCGTGCATAACGTTTTCTTCATTAGAAACAAATTGATTCTTTAATGGCAGATGAGTTGAATCGGTGGATTCGTTTACCGGTAATGCATCTATATCAAATCGAAATCCAATATGTTCACCCTTTTTACCTGAGTCCCATGTCGCAACAAGTCCTGTATTGCCTCCCCGCATTTTATCTAGCCACGACTCTTCTACACCCCAGTCTAAAGCCTTTTTCTCATGTGACTCAAGATCAGCGATGGAAGGCACCCCCATACGTGAGCCTTCTAGGAGTACTTCTTTGCCAATATAAAGGTTAAACCCCATCTTCTCTAGCTCTTTTCCTAGTCTGTATGTAGTGATGTATTCCATAAATCCCAATTCAGGTAAAGCGTGCAAACTACGCCGCCATTCGATCAATGTCGGGGTAATATTCTTTAGAAATGTACTGGACATAAAACCACTCCTCAGTTATTTTTCTTTCTAAATACTAACTCTTATCCATTATTGGTATTCTTCATTAAGAATACTATTGATTAAATATTATCTTATTCTCCTAATCTCCTAAATTTATATGCTAAATTTTATCTTACCATAGAGGATTATTAAGCTAACATGGTTACGCTAATTACAAAATTCATTTCTAATATTTTCTTCGACCTTCAGCAATCTCCCTCAATAAAGAAAGACGCACTTCTTCGAGAAAGGCGTCATTTTGTGTAATAATAATACCTTCCAAAAGATATTTCAACCATGAGAAAATTGTTATTTCTGCCAAATTAATTGAGCACGTTCTAAAACTGAATCCCATGAATCTTTTTTGTCCCAGACTCTTTTCGCATCAAATTCTACATAGTACACAGCATCTACTTTATCAATCTCAGAAAGTGGAAAGATATATCCTTCTTCTTTCGTTTCATCATTACTAATAAGTTTTCTTGAAGGCGAATCGGCAGTTGTTTGTGTATAGAAAAAAACTCTATTGCATTAATTTCTTTACTTAATGTCAGATAGCTTTGTCCATTCGTGGTCCTTGATATCATGTACCAATGGCTTCATATAAACGAGCCGAGGTAAATTCCATATAAAAACACTTGAACTTATCCAAGTCAAAAAAAATGTTTGAAAATATCAACCTTTTCGTTCTTATCATTAGTAGCAGTATTCGCATATCTCCATCCTCCATTTCTGTAATAATGGGAAGCATTTTCAGTGCGCAGATAAAGTTCTTTATAACCTAAATCCCTAACCACGTTTAAGGTTGTTTTTATCATTATTTGCCCTATCCCTTTGCCACGATATTCGGGTTTTGTATATAAGGAAGCAAGCCAAGGTTTATATATGTTTTGTGTCTTTAAGTCATTTTCAAATATTGACACTGTACCTAAGCAATTAGTGTAATAGGTAACTCATCCTTTTTAGTACCTGAAAAGAATGTTAAAACATCTTCAAAAGCCATTTTACTATTTGTCTTTTCCGCAACCTCTTGTATATACTCAGGTTTATTTGACAAAAAATCAATTACCACTTCTTCTCACCCTCTACAAACTTGTCATTATTTATTTATTAATTTATTTCACGATTAGTAATATTCCAGCCATTTTCAAAGCAACTTAAAATTTCTCTTAAAGTGTACAAGCTTTATCAGTAAACCAATAGATGTTTTTATCACATACCCCAGTCTGATGAACTTCTCTATAGTTGACTCAATGCTTTTTTTACTAATACTTTTACAACATATTCCTATTTCAGCATATTATTTACTAATGGTATTTTTAAAAAAATTCTAAAATACACTGAACCTAGACAGGTACTACATCACATTGTAAGATGAGTACATACTAAAATTGGAGGTTTTTGTTTGTTAAACTTATGTTTGAGCAGGGTATGTAAACTTTCTTAGTGACTTCGTTCATTGAGAAAGTGCCCATTTATAGAATAATAGAGAAAATGTAATTCACTAAAGAAGAGGAGACTATAAATGGATATCATGATTAAACAAGAAATTTCTAAAGAATATAAATTGACTGAAGAAATTGTTAAAAGAGCATTTTTAAATGTAGGTGATAAGAAAGAACATATACTTGTAAATCGCATTAGAAAATCAAATGCATTTATACCTGAACTTTCATTAGTTGCAAAAGATCGAAACAATAACATTGTAGGTCATATTCTGTTATCTAAAATAACAATCGGATCTGGTGATAACGCTGTCGATTCTTTGGTGCTAGCTCCACTTTCTGTTGTACCGGAGTATCAGAAAAATGGCATTGGGAGCCAATTAATTCATAGTGCGCTAAAAAACGCAAAAGAGCTTGGTTACAGTTCAGTAATTGTTTTAGGACATAAAGATTATTATCCAAAGTTTGGATTTAAACCAGCTAGTTTATGGAATATCGAAGCTCCATTTGAAGTACCTGATGAAGTGTTTATGGCTCTGGAGATAACAGAAAACTCTCTTGAAAATGTACAAGGTATTGTTTATTATTCAAATGCTTTTTCAGATTAAAAAACTAGGTGTTATTCATTAATAACAAAGGTTGTCTTGCATATTAGAACATTTTCTAAAGACAGCCTTTTTTAACCAATATATACTCTACTTATAAAGGTTCACGTTCACGCTTTTATAAGTAGAGATCAATCATTCATTTTTTTCCTTGATCTACTTTAGGGAGCCTAGAAAGATAATTCACAATACCCAAGTATTTATTAGGAACTTAGTCCCTTCAAGCACCATATTGCTGAATAACATTTTCAGGTTGACAGTTACCCTTAGAACCCTCAATAAGATGTTTCTAATAACGGACTAGAAATTATTCTTTTTGCATCTTCAACAGCTCTATTTTCTCCTTTAGATATACTAATCCCCATCAAGGTAGAACCTTTGCTACTCATTATCACTTGAACATCTGCAAAGTCAATATTAAATAAAGCAGGAACGGACATTAAACACTCCTACATTTGTAACTGACAATTTATATATTAATTATTCTAAAATATTCTATTTTTTTCCAACTCATTGAATATTTTATTTACTCTGCGAAACAATTTTTTCATACTTTTAATTAACTGACTTATATTTAACTATGAAATTTAAAACCTAGTATTTTATGCTTGTAGAAATCACACAATTTCTTTAAATGAGCTCACTTTCTACTTATATATCCATATGATGTACAAACAATATGTCTATTAATGGAGGATGACGTAATTGTCACAGAATATATCCGAACATCAAGAAAGTAACCTATTACAATCGTATAGGAAATTGCCACTTACATTTTTCCCAAACCATGGGCAAGTTGGTGATCAAATTAAGTTTTATTGTAAAGATTCTGGATGTCATTATGCATTTTTTACCAACAAGGTATCTTTAACACTATTTGGTTATAATGATGCACATGAATTAACTGAGAATCAAATTAAAAGTAAGCTAACCCCTTATCAATCCAGTCAAAAAAGTACTGTTAAAGGAGTTACACTAAATTGGAGGTTTTTGAACCCTTCTAATCAAATGATATTAGAAGGAAAAACAAAGGACTCAGGGACTATTAATCTCATCTATGGAAACAACCCAAAGAAGTGGCTAACAGAAATTCCTTTGTTCAAGGAACTCTTGTACAAAAATGTTTGGCAAGGGATTGATTGGATATGGAAAGACGACAAGGGAGAATTAAAATATGATATTATTGTGCATCCTCATGGAAACATCGAAGATATTCAAATTTTGTGTGAAGGAATGGAACAAATTGAGTTATGTGCAGATGGCTCATTAATGTTTCACACCGAATATGGGACATTTAACAAACGTAAGCCAATCGTTTATCAAACATACAATGGAGTAAGAAAAAACATAACATGTCGCTATTGTTATACAATTTCCGATGGAAAAGTAATTATTGGGTATGAGTTTCCCAATTCATACGACACAAATCGCACTTTAATCATTGATCCCACGCTTTCATATTCCACATACCTTGGGGGCAGTTTAGGTGATATAGGTGAAAGTATTGCTGTGGATTCGCAAGGGAATGCGTATGTAACTGGAGTAACTAGGTCGATGGATTTTCCAACGACTCAAGGAGCCTTTCAAACAATGTTGATGGGATTACAAAGTATATTTGTGACAAAATTTAATTCCACTGGAAGCGCGCTAATTTACTCTACGTACCTTGGAGGGAATGGGATTGATACCACCAATAGTATCACAGTGGATACCCAAGGGAATGCTTTTGTTACAGGCAATACTCAGTCAATGGACTTTCCTACAACTGTAGGTGCATTTCAAACGATGTTAATGGGAGGACAAAGTGCCTTCGTTACCAAGTTAAATGCAACGGGGACTATTCTTGATTTCTCTACGTATTTAGGAGGTGATGGAGCTGATAATGGAAGTGGGATTGCAGTAGATTCTCAAGGGAATGCGTTTGTGACAGGCGATACCAGTTCAATGAATTTCCCGACAACAGCCGGAGCTTTTCAACCTGCCTTTGGTGGTGGAGGTCTTGATGTATTTGTGACAAAATTAAATAATATAGGTACTAATCTTGTCTACTCCACGTACCTTGGCGGAATGGAGAATGACTTAGGAACCAGTATAACAATTGATCCACAAGGGAACGCCTTTGTCACTGGAAGCACCTTATCAATGGATTTTCCAACAACACCTGGAGTTTTTCAAACAATGTTAAATGGTGTTGTTAATGCTTTTATTACGAAGTTAAATTCGTCGGGAACCATGCTTCTTTTCTCTACGTACCTTGGGGGCAGTTTAATTGATGGCGGAGTTGGAATTGTAGTAGATTCTCAAGGTAATGCTGTCGTTTCGGGAACTACTCAGTCAATGGACTTTCCAACAACGCCTGGAGCTTTTCAAACAATGTTGATGGGAACACAAAGCGCTTTTGTCACAAAATTAAACTCAATTGGGAATGCTCTATTATTCTCTACGTACTTGGGTGGCAATGATGTTGATGCCGCTCGAGGTTTAGCAGTCGATCAAGATGGGAATGCGTTTGTGACGGGTGTGACTCAGTCTCAAGACTTTCCAGTAACACCTGATGCGCTTCAAATGATGTTAGATGGCCCAACTGATGCTTTTGTAACACAACTAAATGCTTTAGGTTCTGCACTTTTATTCTCTACGTACCTCGGTGGCAGTGGAGGAGATGATGGGAATGGCCTTACTTTGGATTCACAAGGAAATGTTTTTGTTTCGGGCCAAACTGGATCAACCGATTTTCCGATAACATCAGGAGTTTTTCAAATGATGTTAAATGGTTTATCAGATGCGTTTGTGACGAAATTCCAGATTGCTCTTCCACCTCCACCTCCACCACCGTTAATTTCAAAATGCTGCCAGAGTCCGTGCAAATGTAAAAAGACAATTTCAAAAACCTCTAATTCAGCAACATTAAAAGGAAAAGGAATATATAACTTAAAATAATCAAATATAGAATAAGTAAAGCACTCAACCTATTAAGAAAAAATGAATGAATGAACAACAGCCTAAATAATAATCTAGGCTTTTGTTTTTTAAGAAGACCCCATTCAAAGAACTAATGGTAATGTATTACAATAAGCAAAAAAACTAAACTTTATGTCATAAATTGACCACCTCAAGTAAAGAGACTGTTTTATCGAATATAAAATGATAACAACTCAAAATCTTCTAAATATAATTGAAGGATATACAATATATACAAAGAATACTTGTAATATGACATTTACAGGAGGTGTAACTTTCTTGAAACTCAAGAAACTATTATTCGGTGCAGCGTTAACTTTTACGATAGTAGGTTCAAGTGTTTCTGGTGCAAGTGCTGATCCGATAACTATTGATCCTGGCCCAGGTGGTGGCGGCACTAGTGATCCACCACCAATTTGCACAAGTAATGGCACATGTATCCAACCGTAAAATTACCTAAGCTTAAAAGCATGTCATCATATTAAATGACATGCTTTTATTCATCTTATCTTCTATTATATTTCTTCTATGTTTGTATCTACTGACTGATATTGCCCACATTTTTTGGTTAATAACATTCTATGGTGGCCATTCGTTAAAAACTATTAGACTTCTTAATCATTGTGTTGCGTAAATGACTTATTCAACCTACCACACTATTACTGGTAGACCCATGCGCTGCAAATGCAGCTCATTTGGATTTTGCTTTTTTATAGAATGGTTGCATGTTGATGGGCATGGAGCCTTGTGAAGATTCCATTCTCCCTAGATAAAAGTTCTTCGTGAGTACCATCTTCAGCTATGCCATTTTCAGTGACGACTAAAATTCGGTCTGCTTTACGAATGGTAGCTAGACGGTGAGCAATGACTAAAGTAGTACGGTCTTTGGTCAATTCATTTAAGGCTTCTTGAATGATCGCTTCTGTTTCTGTGTCTAGAGCAGAAGTAGCTTCATCGAGTATTAGTATTCTAGGATTCTTAAGGAACATACGGGCGATAGACAAGCGCTGCTTTTGACCTCCAGATAGCTTTAAACCCCTCTCCCCGATTTGGGTATCATAGCCATTCGGAAGTGAGGCGATAAGATCTGTCAAATGAGCACGTCTTGATGCCTCTTCGATCTCCTCTTGGGTAGCTGATAGCTTTCCGTAAGCAATATTTTCACGAAGTGTACCCGTAAATAAGAACACATCCTGTTGTACTATTCCAATTTGTGAACGAAGAGATTCCTTCGTCATATCTCTTATATCAATGCCGTCAATAGTAATGGCTCCTTGTTCAATATCATAGAAACGAGGAATTAAGGAGCATATCGTTGTTTTTCCTGCCCCAGAAGGACCTACAAACGCTACGGTCTGTCCTGCTTGAATGGTAAAGGATAAGTCTATTAGAATTGGACGATTCGTCTCATATCCAAACGTCACCTCGTCAAAGGTGATATCCCCTTGTAATGTTGAAACATCTATTGCATTAGGACGATCTTCGATATCCGGTTCCCTATCCATAAGCTCTGTAAATCGTTTGAAGCCCGCCATACCTTTTGGATATAGTTCAAGGAGTGCAGAGATTTTGTCAATTGGTTTGAATAATATATTAATATAAAGAATAAAAGCAACGAGCTCTCCATAAGATAGGGAACCTGAAAAACTTAACCATGCACCATACACTAGAACGAGAAGCGTCATTAGACGGGTGGAAATATAGATTCCTGAAAGGTTCACACTCATGGTGTTGTATGCTTTTAGCTTAGATTTACGAAAGAATTGATTGTCTTTATTGAATCGTTCAATTTCGTAGTACTCATTTGTAAATGATTGAACAACTCTAGATCCTGAAACACTGTCCTCTACTCTGCTGTTCACCTCTGCGATATTACCATACATTTTTGTCCAAGCAGCATTCATTTTAATATTCGAATAGGAAATGAGCCAAACTAAAAATGGCACAATCAAAATTGCAACTAACGCAAGCTTTACATTAATAGTAAGCATAATCCAAAATGCTCCTATAAACGTCATAATAGCGATAAATAAGTCTTCAGGTCCATGGTGAGCAAGCTCTCCAATATCCATTAAATCATTTGTGACTCTACTCATAATATGTCCAGTTTTCGTATTATCGAAGAAACGGAAGGATTGTTTTTGAACATGGTGAAACAACTCTCGCCTCATGTCAGTTTCAATATTAATTCCAAGCTTATGCCCCCAATAGTTCACTACAAATTGCATGCCCGAACTTAGTAAATAGAGGACCAGTAGACCTATGGAGACAGCTATAATGGTACTCCAATTTCCTTCAGGTAATAGGGAATCAATAAACCATGATACCGCGAGAGGAAAGCCGAGTTCCAAAAGTCCAACCAACACAGCACAAACGAAGTCTAGATAGAACAGCTTCCGGTGAGGTCGGTAATAGCTGAAAAATCGTTTAATCATATAATAGTCACCTCAGTATTCTAGTATTGAACTTCAATCTTTCATTGTATTTATAAAAAAAGTTTGATAATACAATATAATAAATTGTTGTTTTATCTAAACTCTAATTAATTAATCGCAGATGAATTGGCTCTCCGCCTTATGTAAAAAAAACGTTTGCTATTTACAAATCCTAGATATTAGAACATCATAAAGGATTCAAAGTATCATTTAATAGTTACAATAATATTGCTCAAAACATAAAGAAAGACGCTTTCAGTATTATAACTTAACAGCACCATTTTGTGGAATATTTCTTTTCTTATTTCATCTCATCAATGGATATGCTCTTCATGTGATAAAGGACTTCACCTACATTACCCAACGTTGGTAAAAGTTTACCAGAAATTCTTTCTTGATTTTTAATATGCTTTATTTTAATTCCTATAGCTGCTCACACTATAGTCTCAAAAAAGCAGTAAAACGCTACAATAAAGTAGCGTTTTACTTGGGAAAACATAATATATAAAAGTGCATAAAGGGGAAATTTGGTTATTATTATCATACCAATTAACTAAATATTATGATTTTGGCATAAAAGGCTATTTAGCAGGATTGGCTAGTGGTTTTGTTTAAGTTGCTTTAAACTTCTTTCACTTATATAAACATATTGATATTTGTAATATTAAAATTCAAGTACATTACATACATGCGAAAATGGATTTACAAAACACTGGTCATACTTTAATTGATTTTCTAACTTCAAAACCTTCAGTTAAATTACAACAAGTACTTACTTTTCAGAGAAGTTCGATACAGAATTCCAATTTCCGTAATGTATTTCACCTAACACCACAACAGATATACTACATGATATCTGTTGTGATTTCCTGTAAAACTAAGTGTTTTCAATATTGTTTATTTCAATGACCCTGTAGTGATTGCTTCTATATTACAC
Organism: Bacillus sp. SM2101; assembly: GCF_018588585.1. NCBI lineage: Bacteria > Bacillati > Bacillota > Bacilli > Caryophanales > Bacillaceae > Bacillus > Bacillus sp. SM2101. The sequence continues at coordinate 43,984 of NZ_JAEUFG010000014.1, read as the reverse complement.
AGTGTGATGGAAAGTGGAGCATTTACAGTTATCTCAGTCCCTTGCAATACAAAGTTTGAAATCGTCCAATCATCCTAAAATTCATATATACTCCCACTAATTTCTCTTACGCAAACTTCTTGACCTAGATATTGAGTATAATTAGAATTTGCTCCGATAGTACAACAATCACAAGTGGTAATTTGCTTTACTTCTTCTTTGACTATAGACTTACAACCACAAGGTGATGTTGATACCTTATAATTTGCCATTAGATCACCCCCATAATGATTATTACTTCATGTTATGCTTCACTGCAATTTGATGCATGGGGTAATGCGTATATATCCCAATAGGTCTACACACATTTTCCATTTTCTAGTCAACAATACAAAAAATCAAAATTATATTGCATACTCTATTCCTATAAGTTGATACCTTATATCTTGCCATTAGGCACCTCTCGAAAACTTCGAGAGGGTACATAATTCTTAAATCTAGATTTGTATGTATTACCTAGTACATACAGAGATAATTTGCATAGCATAATGTACGGCCAACTACACTCATATAAACCTCCCTAAGCATGCCTCCTTTACTGATCGGCACAGGGAGGTTACATATTTTAAGGAGATGTAACATAAGGTCTTATGTTTTAACCCCTCAATTTCTACTAAATACCCATTTTGATTACTATAATTTCTTGTTTTATACAATATTGTTCAAAACATAATGAAAGACACTTTTCATTATCATTTCTGAAATGGTGCACCCCTATAAAGTATCACTATCTACAGGTTCTAACATATCCTCGCTTTTCCTGGTTAGTTAGCTTATCCCATTTCTTTTGAGATTCCAGCTTGTCACCTCAGTATCACATATGTTTTCTAGTAAAAAGAAGCAAAAAGAATGTTGACTATAGACCTCACACAATTTCACATAGAAAATACACGAGAACTACATGCTAAAGTTGTATAAATAACTATGTAAGAAAAACTATTTTAAAGGAGTGTTTCAAATGAAGAACTTATTATCTTTAACATTAGCAGGTGGAGTATTAGTGAGTGGATTAATTGGAGTCTCAGCAACTGGTGCACAGACAACACAAGATTTAGACGAAAGACTAGAGCCATATGCGACGGAATTTGAAAATGGTACAATTGGATTTGATCTATCAGAAATTCCCCAAGATATACTTGATGAATTAAATGACAGTAACCTTTCAAGTGGTAATTACGAACTTATTTCGATTGAGACTATCGACGAAGAAACAGGTTCTAGCTTGTCAGTTGACGAATTTTCTCAAGAATTCTTTACTATTGAGATAGATGAACAAACTGGTGAAGTAATCGGTTCTAGTTTGTCTGATGAAGAACTAGCTAAGTTTTTAGAGGAACGGGAAAATGCTGGACCAGTTGAAGTTGAAGAGATTGACTTAGGCTCTGAATAAAAAACATGACTGAAAACACCGATTTCCAAAGTGAAGTCGGTGTTTCTATATTAACCACATTGTCCATAGAGTTTACTATAAACCTGTACTCTTTTTTTATTTAAACATTTTCCAATCATGCACAATTTACCATATGTTCTATTAAAATTCTACTTACAAATTGTTTAAACAAAATCAATATTACATTAATTTAATAACACAATCATATATACAGTACCCATTAAATTTAGGATGTTATTTATTTTGTCAACTACTTTGATTGAGGTCAGAACTCATAGCTTTATTTTCTAATTGAAAACTTGATTTGAAGGAACAAGTAGTTTAGCTATAGCCCTCGGTGGTAAATTTTACATATAATCAAGACTTATCTTGGTTTTACTAACATATGATTTAAAGGCTAACGATTCCAAAGATAATTTTTAACTCATTTCGATTCTTTTTCGTCTTTTGAAAACCTTGTTTTGTATCAATAATATAAACTGTCTTCATTATCCAGATCCGTATATATACAGAGTTGAATTGTATAGGTCCTACTATGCCTTTCTCCTCATACTCAGTACCATCACTTAATTCAGTTTCTGTCCTAATAAGCCACTTGTTTCCTATTCCGAATTCTATATACTTCAAAAGAAACTCTCCTAACCTATTGTTTAATAAACACACCTAATGTAATTGCAATATCGATAAAACAATTAACCCTACTTAAATTGATCCTATTATTGTATGACGGAATGTTTCTCTATCATTTTTTATCGCTTTTACTAAATCAACACAAACAATAAAAAATAGAATAGGTGGAATTAAATGAAAAAAATGCTTATAATTTTTCATCTATAACCACATTTCTCCTCCATTTAATGTTTAGAGTAATTAAATTTAGTATCTTGTTACCCAACTATTATTGTGTTTCATTAAAATTTCCAGGTGTCCTTTTTTATAATTGACAATATTATTTTCTCTATTACATATATGTCATAACAGGAGCAGGCTTTATAATGGATGCATTTACACCATTTAGGATTATTTTTTACTTGTTTTTTCTCATAATCGGCATAACTATTTTATATTGGGTGATTAAACTAGCTGTTAATAACGCCATCAATGAATCAAAAATGAATAACTAGCAAACATGATTAAATTTTTCACCTTCAAATTTTTTGGAGGTGTTTTTCATCAAACATTTTTGTTATTTCGTTTACTTCACCACTTGCAATTTTATGAAGTTTTCTTCTTTTATAAAGAGTTTTATATAGTAGTGATTACAATAGGTTTGGACGTAAAACATTTGATTCTTCCATTTATTTTTTGACTCTTCCCCTTTCCGTAATTTATTTAGTTGTAAAAAAAGCTGTTAAAAAAGTAAAGATGAATCTAATACTTATAAAATGGTCCAAAGAAACTTAGATAAAATAAGTGAAAAGTATTAACTAATCTTATCACCTTCCATGAAAATGGAGGTGTTTTTTTAGATAGGTAGATTTAATAACCACTATGTTTCTTTTGTCTAATAACTTTTGACAACTTCCAATTCTAAAAACCGTAAAGCTACATAAATATATATCTGACTTTAGATTTGAAGGGAGTAAAATAATTATGGCATTTGCATATGTAGCTAATTTTGCATCTTCCACAATCTCTGTCATAGATACTAACGTTCATTCCGTAATTGCTACAGTAATACTTAATAGTTCTCCAGCTTTCATAAGCTTTTCACCAGACAGTCAGCTAGCATATGTCTTAAGTACACCAATTTCATTTACTAATAAAACTGTTTCCGTTATTGATGTGAAAACTCATGCTACTATCTCCACACTACAAGTTGGCTTTGCCCCCAACTCATTAGCAATATCACCTGACGGAAAGTCTGTCTATATTACAAATCTAGGAGAAGATAAGGTTTCAGTTATTGATACAAAAACACAAGCTGTAATTGCTACTATAACAGTTGGTAATAATCCAGTATTTGTTGCAATCTCTTCAACATAAAAATGAGTATCCATAATTCATATTTCAAAAGTGTTAACATAAATTGCTGAATTTTAAATTAAGTATCTATAATTGATGGAATACATAGAAAGGATGAAAATATTGAATAAATTAAAACAGCCTTATAAACAAAGACCTATTCGTTTTATGGAAATACTCAACCACCATGATTGGAAATTAAAAGTTTATGGTATTTCTTATGAAAACGAATTGCCTAATCCTGATTTAATTAACCATGCTAAATCAGTCACTCTCTCAAAACTACCTGCAATTTCTGATATTGTTTATGGGGTAGGGTATATTGGAATCCATGATGGACGTGATTCGAATTTCGTATTTTTAGATTGGTGGCAAGATGAAAATGAGCTTCATCACCATGTTTTCATATCCCCTAAAGACAATCCTTCTGCGTTGGTTGAAATGACTCATACAGGAATTTCAGCATGCGTTTGGGATTTAAAGATAATTGGATTTGAGAGACAAGCTTGGTTGGATTCGGTATTAAATAACCCTAAAGGACTTCCTGATTTAAATTCCTATTTAAAGTCTCATCTGAATGGAGATTTTTGATTGATGCTGAAGTTAATCATCAATATCATTAGTTGAAAGAATTAATTCTGGAGTTTCCTTAAATTTTACGTTTTGTACTTGAACATTTATCAGTTGCATCATTGAAACAATTTCGCATTTATTATTAATAACAATTTCAATAAAAGGACTGATTTGGTTTTGGAGATCCTTGATTAGATTAAATCGTTTGGCTTTTTTTAGTTTTGCTCAAGTATAACTCAGCCATGGGGATCGATGAAGCTACTGCCTTGCACTGGACAGACTTGCACATTGTGAGAACGATTAATATTCCGGTTTGTCTCATCTAGTTAATGAACTTGACGTTCTATAAACCTTCCAATATATTTACCCATTAACTAGAATCGTTTACGGAAATTGGTTATTGCTCCTTTTCCATATTAGAACATCGGATTTTACAAAAGGGAAGAGGTAATTTCATTCCATATAATTGTATATTTAATAGGTGCTTTGATACTCGAAATTATTATGTATTACTTCGGACTTTTTTTCAATTTTGTTATATATACTACATAAATCAATGGGGACATGCATACGAATAGTTGCCGAAATTATCGCTCATTCATATTTACAACAATTTTAAGATATGGACTCCCAACCCCAATTTTAATTTGTAAGTATTTAATTATTTGTTAATATTTAGTTATGAATAAAAATTATACACTTTTATCTTATGCTTCCTTATGTAACCTAGACATACTCTAATTTGTCTAGGTTTTCCTTTACATTTCTACTTCTTTTATGCGAGTAACGCAGCACGTTGAAATAGCAACGAAAAGTGTTATACCATCTCTGACATCTTCTACTATTACAATTCCTTCACCTACTTCTTTAACAGTTACTGGCGCATTTTCGAATAAGAACGTTGGTACTAGCGCACTAATAATTACTTTCTTATCTATTAAGCATTTTAAACGATCTGTCGCTGGATCTTCAATACATTTACAAACACCACCACTCCTTTCTGATGGAATTAATTCTATGTCAGGATAAATGGCATTTACAGTAACAGCTTTTACCTGACTGATCGGAAAGAAACCTTCCGAGGTATCTACTCCAAATTTATTAACCTTTTCTATCAGAATTGGTTGGAAACCTGAAATGGGATCAAAATTAAACACTTCATTTTGTGTTGCTAGTACTGCAAAATTCCCCTCAAGTTGCTCTAGCACTCTCTTCATTGGAGTGGCACAACAATCACAAAAATTCTCATTTGTTTTTCTGCAAACTAAAGTTCCTATTGAATCTCACCTCCTCCTTTTATAATCATCATATGAATATAGAGGTTGAAAGGTGTGGACAATCATTCTACCTAAAGTCTGCAGCCATAATGTCCGTAAAGAATTGTCAATTCTCAACGTACCAACCTTTTTGTTTATGTCTACAAATCAGTTGCAGGATCTCCCTTTTTTCTACTTTCCTCCTTCTAATAGACAAAAAACTTTTCGTATTTATTAATTTAACAAAATAAAAATGGTAGTTTTATCGACTCATACCCTAACTCCTTTTTAATATGGTTACACACCTAATGATAATCGTCCAAGCATTACACATAAATGTACATATGTTATTGAATGATTAATAAAAAAGGAGTGGTTATTGATGGAAAGTAATAATATTAATCTTACGAATTTTAATGAACAAGACTTACCAAAAGAGGATCAAAAGTTTTCATTTGCTATCGATAAGAATGGAGAAGCTATAAATCCCATGGTTGTTGAACAACAAGATGAATGTAATAATGTAATTTCATTTTGTTGTACGAGTGTAGTCCCAGATGGATTCCTTCTACCAACAATAGATCAACTGTGTATCTCTTTCGACTTTAGTGATTTGGATTGTTGTTTAGAAACATTCCAATCAACAGGGGTAGTAAACAACCCGTGCAATGGTACGTTAGAATGTCCTATTGACATAGAAGCAGTTCGTCTAGTTGGCTGTGCAAGAATGCATGCAAACTTTGGTGAATTAAAACCCAAAAAGGGTATCACACTTAATATTTCAAATACACCATGTACAATTTGTTGTGATACTACAACATGTGTTGACCAAATCATTGATTTTACATGTGGTCAAAAACCACCTTGTCGTGATTGTTTTGATATCACAGGATTTATCCCAAGTATTGATCTTACAACTGATCCATGTGGACGACAAATTGTTATATTGAAAGTTGATTTAGTTGTAGATTTTACGGGTTGCTCCCCTGGAGAATGATTTTTCAACATTAATTCACCTGGAATTGAAAATGTGCTTTTTAATCAAACCTCAGTTGTTAATAAAACACTATCGACTGAGGTTTTTGAGGAGCATTTGGAAAATGTCCTCGATTTTTTTGTCTGGTTTGTGGGCCTTTATAGAACAATCTTTTTAGACAAATGTCCCAAACAAAAAAAACGCTAGAGCTCACAGCCTCATTGTGAACTTGCGTACGGAACACTCCCACTAGCAGAGAAACATATCAGATTAGACTAAAAAACTTTTAAATTTATATCCTTGAAATAATATGAAACTTTTTCTAAAATTTTTGATTCTTTTTTCCTCTAAACCCCTCTATATCATCGTTCTCTTCAAGTTCTCCTTCTAAAACGATTAAACTAAAACATCGCTCCATTCTATATGGCACACCTATTAAAAACAGAATAACTTTGATTAGCTAGGACCATGATCTCTGTATGGTATTCTTCCCCAGCTTGATGATACTACACCAACTTTTCTTCACAAGATGTCTACTTTTAATCCAATTGATATTTTATGGAATAAAACTTTAATTAATTTTACTAACCAATTGAATAGCAAGTTCTGTAGATTCGATTAGTGATTTGTTTCCTTTGTATTTCCTTATTTCTAATGCTTTTATAAAACAATCTTCTGCCTCATTTAGAAGGTTTAACTCTAAATAACATTTTCCTTTATGTTGTAATGCAAAGTCGATGTAGAAGTCCTTTTCAGCACCTTTACATTTGTACAGTGCTGTATCAAACATTTCCAAAGCTTGTTTATGCTGATTATTGTATTTTAATGCTTCCCCAATTCGTATAAGAGCAACTATTTCTTTAGATAAATTCTGCTCTTTGGATGCAAATTCTAAACACCAATTTAAATAAGGCATGGCTCTCTTTGGTTCTCCGTAAATCCTCAGAAAGTTTCCCATTACTCCGTTCAGATAATATTTATCTTCAACGCTAATTTTTGGATCTTGTACGGCATCTTCTATTTCATTAATCACTTCTCTAACCTTAATAGGAGAAGAAGTTTTCTCTCGTAAAAATTGGCTCTCATCAAAATATAAAGTATTAGTTACTAAATTAATCTTTACTTTTAGATCATGAATAGAGATAATCTCCACCTCGGTTTCTTCATCATAAAAAATGTTTGCTGAACGCTACAAATTTCTATAGATCAACCTAATTAATTTGTTACTTTCTAAAAACCAGTCTTGAACCTTCTAGTGTCCCAGAGGAACTTCAGTGCTAACAGGCCTCATATTTATTAGTTTCACACCAATAATAAATTTTAAAAGTCCATCAATAATGGCAAATACGAGAAATGGCACATCTATAATTAATAAACCTAGAATTCCGTTTAAAATTGTGAAGCTACCTAGAAGAATCATCATTTTACCTTGAGAGAAGTACAAACCGAAAAAGTGAATGCCTACTGCAATAAATATACTTAACCAAAACAACCTTAAATTATCGAAGCCGATGATAAACCCACAGGCTGTACACAATAGTACATTTAACAGAGTGAATAAATTATCCATCTTATTCTGAAACTTTGTATTTTCACCATATGCCAATTTTCTATTAACAAATGGTAAACCAAGAATAGCTATAAAGCCAACTAAGTAACCTAATCCTAAAATGAAAGGTTGTATTAATAAATCTCCCCCAACAAGAGCTGAAAAAATAATTATGATGCCGACGTAGATTAACCACACTCCACCAGTTCTTTGTGTAGGGTACTTCGAAATCTCATCTTTATTTTTTCCCACAATACCCCTCCTGAAATATTCTGAATTTTGATAAAAAACATACTTCATAGTAAAATAGTCATTTGTAACTATCTTGAAACCATTCCCTCTCCTATTGAAAATTTAATACCCTGCTCTTACTTATTTACTATGTTCATTCATTGACCAACAGTTATCAGATTGATCACTAAACTTGTACTAGCTTTAAATGTCATCCTAAAAACAAACAGATGCTATAGACGTAAGTTGTAAGTATTTTTTAAGAATTTAATCTCCTCAAATTATATTTTCTACTAAATATTGGATTATCCTCTAAATAAACACATAAGACTACATGTCATTCCAATGTATTGAAACAAATATCAAGAGCTTGTATTTTATTTGTATTTTCAGGTGAATTAGAATTATAAATCGATACAAATTTTGCCTCGATATTTAAAACGTTAATACCGACATATATTCAGGGATATCAAGAATGGTTAAATAACGGTCCTTTAGGTAAAGGAAACACCAAATACAATTACTCGTAAAAATGTCATTATAAAGGGATATTTTTAATGGCTCTATAATAGTAAATATATAGCAACACCATTAGATGAACATTTCAAAAGTAGTAGTATACACGGTCAAGATCGTCATGATAGTGTATTAACAGATCTTGAGGTTAAACAAATACTGGATTACCATAAAAACAATCACAACTCTTTTTAGCATTACATATTGTCTCAATCTTGGTATATGCTTAAAGATTAATAAACTAAGTGGCTTTACTAATCTTTTTTCTCCCTCGTCTTTCCATAAGTCCACTTAATCCTTCATTTTAATAATAATTAACTCTGTGTTGTACGTTTTTACATATCAACTTTGTATCTTCTCTAGTTGCTTAACTTCAGCTAAATAACTTTCGTGAGCATATAACATTAATTCACCTCTAAATGACTAAGTAATATTCATAAAATATCCAATATTTCAACTAATAAAGTATAAAAACAGCATTATAATTGAAGAAAGGAGGCATTATTATGGAAAACCTAAAAGAATTACTTGATTGTTTAGTTACACCACCTCACCTTGAATCCAACGATCATGCACATAAAATAGAATTTACTTTAATTGACTCGGCCGACCTATATACTTCTGGATTTCTTCAAAAATATACTAGATTTAAAAATCATAGTGAATTCTTTGAGAGTTACTCTTCTATATTTCCAGACACCTTTACTCCGTTATCAGAACAAAATAAATTTATGCAGACAAACACATCTTTTGAAACTTGGGATGAGATGTACGAATTGGCACTAGAACAATGGGAACATAGGAATTCATAGATAGCTATTTGTTCGTTATTTAAAATCATGATTTCATCTACAATGAGATTTTTCACTCTAACATGTAGTTTATAATAATGATAATGGTGTGATATCTATAAGCATTCTCACTATTAAAGCTCCCTATCAAAAATAGCGCATTTCTATTAGAAATGCGCCTGTTAGTTTAAAAAACACATTTATTAACTTTTTTTCTTCCAATGTAAAGTAAGTGAGAGAATAATTCAAGGATATAAGAGTCGTTTGCCTTTTCAATAAGCAACTTTATTATTTTGTCAAAACTCTAGTTCCCCTTTGTCTCTCCAGTAATTCCTATTATCGCTATTTAAAATAACACCTACATAGGTGTTTTCTTATAGATTTTATTTTTTTATAAATTTGTAATAAAAGAATTTCCTGTTAGTATCTGATTAAAGGAGAGGTTGTAAAATATGAGTGCTTATATCACTTTTCTAGCTGTAATAGTTATCATTACTTTTCTTTCAGTTTTGCTATATAGAGTAAGCAAGAATAAATCAAAAAAATTTATGAAGTATATACCATCTATTGTTTCTTCATTAAGTATTGTTTTGGTTTATTTAAAAATGTCATATGTTTCACAAGGATATGATCCAATTATTGATATGGTTGTGATTATTTTTCTGTCAATTGTATTTGGATTTTCCTTATTGGGTGCAGTTTTAATAGATATAATAAATAGAAGAAAAGAAATTTCAAAATAACATATTAAAATTAACCTCTATATAGGTCCTTATATGTATTTTTATGCATATCTACTGTTATACGACTTGATTTGTGACACGCTGAAATTAGCTTCTGTTTCCATACAAATGCTAAACCCTTGACTAATTCGAGCCAATTGCCTAAATAATGAGTTTCTTCCTCTTTGAGCTACGTAATTTAACGCACTTGCATGAACAATATGTCTTCTGATATCTCCACTTATTCATTCTATTTTATTTATTTTCGGACATAGGATATTATAATCAAAGTAAGTACTATCAACGTAGGAAAATATCTGGTATATAAAAACTCATATTTGGTGGCTCCAATCTTCCTCATAAATCTCCTTCTTTCACTCTTGTGTATCCGCCCTCCATCTAGTAAAACGTTAGATGACAGTAAAGGCAATCCTTCAGAAGCCATTAGTGCTTCGTCTAGACTATCCTTTACATTTTCAGGAGCTTAAATTTCGTTCGGAATTTTCATGGATAACGAGTAAACCAAACCTGATATACTGCCTATTCCGGTAGCTCCTCCAAGTTCATAGGGACTCCTCTTCAATCGAAGCTGCCATCCCGGATGGGACGCCAACAGCCAAGAGTACCCTCCTATTTTTGGATCTTATTGCAAAATACTTGTATTAGCCTTAATGGGTTCTAGTAATGAATCCTATCCATTGTAATATTGGAATAATATTTTATTGCTAATCTTATAATGATCTACTTTGATATTAAAATAAAAGATTTATTTTTCTTGCTGTTTTTCATAGTAGTCTTGAACACTATAAGATACAAAGCCACAATCTGTATACAATTTCAAAGCATTTTGATTCGATGTTTCTACATCTAAAAAAATCCTATACCCTTTTTCTTGCTCCCTTAACACCGCATTTATTAATGCTTTTCTACCAATGCCTTTTCCTTGATGTGCTGGCAATATTGCAAATCCATATATCCAAGATTCTTCGTTGCTGCGATCTATTGTGATTTTTCCAACCGTTTGTCCAACATAATCAATCATATAAAAAGATCTCGTTTCTTCTTCTTTAATCCTTTTATTAAAATCTATCGCATCTTCTCGTTCAAAATTAAAGCATTGCACATCTAATTCAACTTCGAGTTGTTGGTCTTCTTTTCTTGCTTTTCGAATCACTACATCTGGTGAAAATGATAATGAAGTTTCTTTAAGTTTCATTTGATACTCTGAAAAGCGATAAGTATATAGATTCTTGTTCAAAAAATGTTTTGCAGAAACGGACTCAGCAGGAGCATTGAGTAAAACACTGGAGAATCCCCCCTTATTACATTCTGTTAAAGCTTCTTGTAACAGGATGGAGAAAATCCCCTTTCTTCTATATTTGGGGTGAACCATTCCACAGATCTCTATCTTAGTACCAAACCAGTACACTCCTAAAAAACCGACTAGTTTTCCGTTCTCCTCATGAAAGAAATCTCTTTTCTCTTTCGAGTTTCGTGTTCTTAATACATCCCAATTTAATTTCAATAATATTTGTTCTTCTGTTTCGCATATTTCTTGTAGTTCTTTAATTTGATTTAACACATGATCACTAAGCACTGTGAGTCTCTCCTTTCACTTCTCTGCTAATTTTATAATAATTTCAACAAATATACACTTACTCCTGTTAACAACATTTACTTCAATTAAAGCAAGTTGAAAACTTCACTACCAGGGGCAAGTAAATAAGCTAATTTTCTGACTGGTGCAATGACAATAGCACTAGAATTCACAGCAACGTTTGACAGTTGCAATTATAGAATAAGCGTTCCAATCTATGACAGTAATCGTTCCTACTCCAAGTCCGTTCACAACGTGAGCCAGTACCATAGACCGACCTCCTTTTATCCGTTAAAAAACACTTTAAGCACCTAGATATCCATAAATGTTTTCACGGTAAAAGTCTTGTTTTACCTTAGATCTATAAACACATTTCCACAATCCTCCATCCACTAGAGATACTTCCCTACTACTTCCTTCACCTACACACATTCATTTTTCTATAATACAAAATGAATATTAATAAGGTGACAAGTATTTTTATCCACATGTTATTAACAATATCCACAATAAAAAACACCCAAAGTAGGATGCTTACATTTTGTATACTCACTTTTATATCATGTATTAACATACTTGTTTAATTGTGATTACCGAAAATAAGAGATAATTCTCCCATATTTAAGGTATGAATGCTATTGCTAATGGATTTACACCGACAGGTACAGTAGCAATTAAAGAATGGGTATTCACGGCAATAACTGACACAGTCCCATCAACATTTCCAACGTAAGCGAGTTTCCCATCTGGTGTAAAAGCTACAAACAACTGTCCATCCACTAATTGAACGGTCGCTATAATTGAATGAGTTTTAGTATCAATGACAGTTACGGTACTACCGTCTAAAGTGACTACATACACTATTTTTCCATCTGGAGTGAAGGCCATGCTAATTGGTCGATCTCCTTGAACACCTACCAAAATTGTTGCAATCACGGCATGTGTTTTTGTTTCAATTACTGAGACAGAACCTTGTCCAGTCTGATTCAAGACATAAACTAATTTTCCATCTGGAGAAATTGTAATAAAAAATGGATCAATGCTTAACATCACTGTAGCTATAACGATGTGTGTTTTTGTATCAACTATTGACAAATTTCTGTCGTTGAAGCTGGAGGCATAAGCAAGTTTCCCTTCCGGAGTAAAAACGACATCACGTGGATTACTACTGACATTTATCGTAGCAATAATAGAATGTGTCTTTGTATCTATAACTGACACAACACTAGATACAGTATTCGCAACATAAGCGAATTTCCCATCAGGAGTCATGGAGATAACATTCGGGAAACTATTGTTCCCTAAGTTTATGGTGGCCATAACTGAATGTGTCTTTGTATCTATCACCGACAGACTATTTGAACGATTGTTTGAGACATAAGCAATTTTTCCATCTGGGGTAATTGCGACCTCCATTGGTTGAATACCTACAGGTACTGTAGCAATCACAACATGAGTTTTCGTATCAATAACTGAAACAGTGGAGGCTGTTTGTTCACTCCCAAAATTAACTACATAAGCCACCTTCCCATCAGGAGTACTTGCAATAGCTCTTGGTCTAACCCCAACAGCCACAGTTGCAATTAATTTATGCGTACTTGAATTTATGACGGATACTGTATTTTCTCCCTCGTTAGTCACATAAGCCAGAACCATTATTGTGCAGACCCTCCTTATATTCGTTTGATAAAGTGTATGCGACAGAGTATCTTTAAATGATTTCATGATAAAAGTCATGTATTATCTTAAATCTATAATCATGTTGGATGATATTTACTCTATTACTCTTGCTACCCTCCCCCCCACTCCAGAGTATGTACAATTCCTCATTACCTTAATTACGCTGTCCAAAGATTCAAACGTTGTTGAATGGGGATACCTCAAAATCGTTCAAATGTATTCGAATCTGTTGGAATGTACTTTAGACATCGTCCTTATATAACACTCTACTTTGCAGTCCTTTTCAACAAATATATACCATTACCCCAAAATTACTAAGTCATTAGATTCAGCATTATACTTTTAGGATAATACTCCATATATACGTACAAATTCTGGATACTATCATCTTCTGTAAACTCCTCTATCAGGATTATATAACAAATATCAAACATAATATCACTTCTATACATTACTTCCATTGACATTGTCAGTATTTCTTTCATATTTCATGGACTAATGTCAGTTACAAAAATACATACACAAACATCTACTAATAAGATAGGATGAAATAGTTCATCCCCTACTATTACTGAAAGGAATGAAAGAAAATGTCTGGTTGTAATTGCAAAGGAAAAGACAACGAAATATTTTGCAATTGTCAATTTGGGACGGTCACATTAAAAGATTTTTCTGGTACTATATCTATAGAGCTAACAACAGATACAATAAAGGTTACAGAAAAGGACTGGGTTGCAAAAATTGATACGATGGTCGACTTGGAGGTGGTTGATAGTACGAGTCCGAGTGATGATCTAAATATTAGATATGTAGTTGAACGAGTTACAGGTGGGATGACAACAACATTATGTGAGTATGTTGTGGTTGATGAAAGGGATCCAGTGTACATATTAACCCCAAATAATACAGTCTGTGACCACCCACCACTAGGATGTCATATGTATCGTCTATCCGTTTTGGATAATGGAACAGGGAGTTTAGTAGTAAATTCTAATTGCCGATGCATAAACGTCATTACCTTTCCGAAAGGCGATTAAAATAAATAAATTTCTGTTGAAATCAATGCAATAATCCAAAAATCCCTACTCATTGAGTAAGGGATTTTGTTATGTCAAGAATGTCAATTCAAAGGTGCAGTATATTATGTTTTTTCTCACTAAATGATGATCAAAATTAAAAATAGTACCAGAATATCCATTATGTTTATTAGACAAATGAACTTAAACTGTAATCGTTCAAATACAACAATAAAATACTTCTTTTATTGTGTTTACAGGAAAGGTAGCAATTATGACTGGCTTTTATCACAGTATAAACTTAATTACCTCCGGTAAAGTGACAGGAACTGTTGCGATTACTGAATGTGTCTTTACGTCAATCACAGATACACTATCAGCTGTTCTGTTCGCAACATATGCTAATTTTCCATCAGGAGTAAAAGCGATATTATCAATCGGTTCTTGGATGCTTCCCCCGTTCTCAACTTGAATAGTCGCTATTATAGACTGAGTTTTTACATCAATGACAGGTACTGTATTACCTGACTCAATAGTTAAATATACTACTGTTCCATCAGGCGAAATGGCTAAGCTATTTGCTCTAGTTATAGGAAATTCAGCAATAATTGAATGGGTTTTTACATCTATTACTGAAACAGGCGTGTCACCAAAAGCCCCAGCGATAACATATGCAAGTTTCCCATCTGGGGTAATGGCTATGTTAGTTGGGTTTCCTGCTATTGTGATAGAAGCAATAACTGAGTGTACCTTAGTATCTATGACGGACACCCTACCTGAGCCAGTGTCTACTGTGTAGGCTAATTTTCCATCTGGGGTAAATGCAAGTTTACTAGATGGAGAGTCTACTCGTATAGTAGCAATCACAAAGTGTGTCTTCGTATCTATTGCTGAAACGATATTCAGGCTGTTATTAACAACATAGGCCAGTTTTCCATTTGGGGTAAATGCTACATTAAAGGGGGCTCCAGCCGTATTTATAGTAGTAATAACAGTATGAGTTTTTGTATCTATAACTGAAATACTTCCTGAGTTTAGGTTAGTAACATATGCAAGCTTCCCATCTGGGGTAAATGCAATATTATTTGGGTTATTCCCCACTGTCACATTGGCAATAACAGAATGGGTTTTTGTGTCAATTACAGATACACTTCCTCCAGCTGCCATAGGGATAGTAATATAGACCATTTTACCATCTGGTGAAGTTGCTATATTATTTGGGGCATCTACAAATGGGATATCCACTTTTGCAATGACTGAATGCGTCTTCGTATCAATAACTGTAAGCATATTATTACCTGGCGATCTAGTCAAAACATAAGCCAGTACCATCTTCCAACCTCCATTTATTTGTTTGATTAAGTGTATGCAACAGAGTACCCCTAAATGATTTCATGATAAAAGTCATTTTATATCTTAAATCTATAAACATATTTCCTTAAGGTTATATTTATCCTATTACCCTTTCAATCCTCCACCAATCACCAGAGTATGTACATTCCTCATTACCTTAATTAACCTGTCGAGAGACTCAAACGTTGTTAAATGAGGGACACCTCTATATCCCAGATGTATTCCAGCCTGTTAGAAACCAGGCATGTACCTAACCTAAACACTGTTGTATTGTCACGGACATTGAATCAAAAGGAAAAGAAATAATATGGATGCGATTAATTGGGTGGAATTAATTCAAGGTGCTCTGTATTTGATCGTTGAGTTACTAGTTCCATTTATATTGACATACATAAAAAATAAAACCACATAGAGAAGTTTAATAGTGTGTTGGAATATGTTGAGATTGAGGTTAAATTTGCTGAGTATTATGATAAATGCTCATGTGAAACAAAGTATAAGCATGCTACTAATTGGTTATCTCAAAGAGCAAGTCAAATAGGTATTAAATGAAGTGCAGAAGAAGTTAGAGGTAAGGCTACACTTAAAAATATTTAGATGGAATATGAGGATGCCTGGAAAAAAGAATGTGTAGCTGAGGAATAATTAAAGGATCAATACACGGTTTTTGTATTTCTATATATATAAAGTATGATCCACTAACAAATAACATAATATTTCCATATATAAGTATATGGAATCATTGTAGAAAGGGTGTGAAAAAAATACTGAGCCTAATTAGATTATTTGGATTCATTTGGGAAAATTAATGATTAATTTAGTGTTGGTACAGATTTTATGAGATTCAACGCCTATTTTTACTATATAAACACAATAACGACCAAAGGCAGTTACAGTCTCTTTAACTTCCTTTAATATTGCAGGCACCCAGACTCGGGTGCTTGTACATGTTCGTTTAGAACTCACTCAGGCATTCATATATGTAATAAATATAGCTAAATGGGGTCTCCGGACATTTCAGAAATTTTGTAAGTTAAGCAGATTTCAATATAAAAACAGTAGAGTTTCTGTATTCTAAGAAACCTTACTGTTCAATTTATATAGGAGTAACCTACCCCTTTTTCTCTGGCATTTGTCAGCCACCCTCTATACAAGTGGCAGTCGAACTTCCGACAACAGAATTCAGTTCTTTAAGCAGTGAATGTAAGAGTCCATTCTTTACTAAGATATCTAATGGTTGTGCTGTTATTGGTACATTATACTTGTCGAAAACAACTTCTGTTTCTTTCCAAATATCAACAATTCCTTGTGGAGACATATTAGATTGTATAACCATCTCACTTCTCCTTCTATTGGTGTGATGAAGCAATATCGAAACAAAAGCGCTATAAACGTTCCTTTTCGGTGCTTTGTACACTTAATTAAATTATATACTAATTAAGACAAACAAAAAGCAACTAAACTCGTTCCTGATATTAAAATTCTTACCTCCTTTGAGAATTACCTAACCTACAAATTTTCAAAATGTTGTCTGTCCATTTTTAAAAAGCAACAAAAAAGACTGAATTTCTTCAGCAATAGTAATCACCATAATCATTGTGTTCCATAAAGTTAACTTATTTCTGTACCACTTCTATTCGTATTTTCTCCAAGTAAGAAAAAAGATAAAATGTAAATAGGTATAGCTATTATGCTAGTAACCAAAATCATAAAGGTATTTAGCGTGATATTAAATACTAATTCTGAAAACGTGTGAAAGCCAAATTTAAAACCTTGACTTATAATCAAAATACCAACAGCCATTATAAGCCATAATACTAAACTCATTATACCCCATCGAAAAATAACTTCTTCAACAAACCCTCCATAAAAAAATAATACCGTATTTTACAACAATATAAAATTCTATATTCGTAGGCAAAACATTAAACTTTTGTGACTGTGTATACTCCAATCCCGCTATATTACGACTAAAATCAAATGAGAAATTAAAATAATTCGATAGTGACTTGGAATTTGCTTTTAATATGTGGTTTCGTCCATTGACTCAAACAAACTAAAAAAACCTCTCTCCATTGTATGGAGATGAGGTTTGTCATTTTTCACATTGATAGCAGGTTAATTAAGGGTGCTAGGTGTAGAAAATAGTACCTGAATTTGCTACGACTTTTGCCTTTCCTTGTATCCTAAAATCCGCAGTGTGGTGAAATGCTAGTGTTTCTCCTAGTGGTATTTCAATAGACTCTTGAGCTGAAGTAACAATTACACAATTTTCATCTAAAGCTGTAATATATGTAAGTATCAATTTGAAACCTCCCAATTTTTCATTTTACAATTCTAAATTATGGAATATGCGAGTGAAATAGAACATTAATATGAATTCTATGACCTTATTCTTCTTTTTTTTATAACATTTTGTGATTGATCAAAGTTTCTGAGATGCTCTTAGACGAAATTACCTTTTCATAAAAAAGCCCCTGCTCCGAAGAGTAGAGACTATATGAGGTGATTCTCATTGAATACTAAGTTATGTATTCAATGAACTTTTGGTGTGGAAAGTAAAATTGATTCGTTGAGTCTATTATGATGTGTTGTTAATATGTGTTAACTAATTACTTTAAATGTACTCATTCCTAGTATCGTTTTTTACTCGATATTTTTTAAACTAATATATCATCAGTTACATCATCTTGAGTTGGAATTTGTTATAAAGTGCATTTACTTTTTGTGCTCAAGGTTCTACCTATTTTAATGACCCAGTAATTACAACTCCTAAAGTGAAAGCTATAATCCAAAAAAGCCAACCTTTTAGCACTGGCTTTTTGACATTGTTACTCACTAAATCACCTCATTTAGTAATTCTACCTCACTTAGATTTCAACTTTCTTCTATTAAGAGTTAAATGCATTCTTGTTATATCCTGTTGGATTTTAGAAAACGATATTCTGCTTCTCTAATTTTGTCGATAAATTTTTAGCCCTATTATTAAAAGATCTATATAAATATATCTAAATATTTCCTTGATTGTTACTTACCTTAGAGAGAAAAGTAAAACGCTACAAAACAGTAACGTTTTACTGCCAAACGTTACACTATATATGAACGTAAAGGGCGAAAATGGGTTGTTACTATAATACCAAAATATTAAAATTTGTGATTTTGGCTTAAGAGGCGATTTAGAGGGATTTGCCGGGGTTTTTGTTTGAAATGTTATGTGTTTCTTACTATTAAATAAACATATTGATATTTTTACTGATTATAATAACCCAATAAATAACCATTCATATCAACTTGGAAATACACGAAACTATCGTATAAAGTATACTGACCCGTTTGCTAAAAAACAAAATAAAACTTCAAAAGGTAGGGTCTAGACAAAACAAGAACCTCATAATCTGCACTTGAAGTAGAGAAAAAAAATACTCTGTCGACTTTTTCGTCCTATTTTCTAGTATGTTTCACAATAAAAGGCGAAACCTCTTAAAAATAAGGTCGCACCTTTATCTATTTTATGTTATTTATTATTATTCCAATTTCACACTATCAATCCTATTGATCTGTAGGTTCAGTTCCAAAGATTTCAACCCACCATTGTTCACCTTCTACTAACCAATTTGGGTCATAAGGTAGATCTCTTGATTCCTCCCTTAGTTTTAAGGAAGCATTATAATCTAAAACTTCAGCTTTAATTTCATCCATTGTTTTATCTTCTACTTCTAGGCCATAGTACTTTGCCTTTGACAAATAGTTTACAGGTGTTGCAAGCTTCTTTAAATCACTCTCATCGTACAATTGCCCAAATGTTTTCCCTTCAGTATCAATATTCTTACTTTCAATTTCATTATAAAGCATCGTCCATGGATCCATACGAATAATTGAAGCTTCTTTTCTCTTAAGCTCCTGTACGCCTTCAGCAGATACATCAGTATGCTCATTTTCAAATAATTGTTCTAAAATCTCTTCCGTTGAGTATATATCAAAAACTTCATTATCTACTATTAGGGTTTCTCCAACGGAGCTTGTTACTTCGGTCGTCCCATTTTCATTATAATGAATACTAA
The DNA here is from genome assembly GCF_018588585.1 of Bacillus sp. SM2101. Classification (NCBI taxonomy): domain Bacteria; kingdom Bacillati; phylum Bacillota; class Bacilli; order Caryophanales; family Bacillaceae; genus Bacillus; species Bacillus sp. SM2101. Next base: position 24,269 of record NZ_JAEUFG010000014.1, on the reverse strand, counting down.
AACCACCGAAGAATTCACCAAACTTAAAATCTTTATATTGAATATTATCGAAATCTGTTAATGTTTTTGCTTTTGTTACCGAATCTTGTGAAAGTACTTCAACTAGCTTAGAATTTGATTTTTCATAAGCTGCGAATACATCAGAGTTAATTGCTGTGAGCCCTCCTCCGAGTAATAACGCTGATAATGACGCAGTTGCGATAAATTTCTTTGTGTTTTTCATTTAAAAACATCCTTTCTTTGATTGATATTGCAACTAAATGTTTGGTACAACTTAAATATACTTATCTAAGATGACTTTACAGTGACTATAAAATAACAATTTAGTCACTTAAGCCTATATTTTTAAAATTAGTATTTTTTTCCTACTGGTACTAGAAATGCCCTCATACAAAATGACCATTCCTTTTTAGTACTAAAATACAAAATAAAAAAGTCCTCACTCCGAAGAGTAAAGGCATACAAGGGGATTATAGAATAAAATGCTAGTTTTATCGTTAAAATAACTACAAAACAAGTATTTTATAAGTCCTTTTTTTTCAGTCAACTATAGAATTACTATAATTTATCAACTAGCTCACCATCAGCATTATACAACTCTGCCGTATCTCCATCATTGTTCCAAATATTTACTCCAGCATGGGTTGACAAAATGGGAATAGCCTGGACTGCTGGCGGAACAAAAGTTGCTGGTTCTGACTATTCAAACCACTATCTACAACTTAGCACTGGTGGTAGACGAACTGACCTTATTGATATTGAAGAGTCTACCTCATATGGTACAGTTATAAATGTAGAAATGGCTAATGCACATGACGGCAACCAATGGGGTACCAGACGGTAAAAGTATACTACGACGAAGAGGATAGAGGTAAAGAGGAATTCTTAGCTGGTAAGTATGTTCATAATTGGCAAATAATCGCTAACGACATATCGATTGGGCCAGCAACCATAGACATTTTTGATGGATTTACGAATGGGATCTTGAGGCTAACTTCAAACTTGGACAATAAATGAAATGAAACGTGACAACAAGCAAGGAATATTTAAAAGTTGCTTATTGTCATATTTTACTTTTGAGAAAGAGGGCTCGTGATGAAAATAAGGTTGATTTTTCTATTATTGTTATCATTCATTATCTTGTATCAGTTTACTAATTATAATAAAGACACTAAAAAAACAGAACAAATTTATCAGATATTATACGACTTTAAAGAGCCTGTTCAATTCCCATTTAACATTGATGAGAAAACAACTGAAATAGATATTAAAAAAATAGATTATTTACACCAATTTTCTTTTGAGTACTATAATTCAGAAACTACTCAACAAATCAATTACATTTTAACTAGAATATTAAATAAATCGAATAATAATAATTATCCGCCAAGGGAATCAAAAGAATTTATGCTAGAAAATGGTACTATGGCCTATTATGAAGAAAGAGAGACATCTCAGTTACTTAGATGGATTACACATGATGATTTCGAGGCAAAACTAGTGTATTTTACAAATAAAAATAGCACTGCATTAGGTGATTATAAACTTGACGTCAAAGAACTATTAAAAATAGCCAATCAGGTACAGTAAAATAAATACTATATTATATATACCTATCAGTATATTCCTTAGCCGTATGTTTGGAAATAAATAATTCAACAAGAACATTTTACTCAAACAGCAACAAATTAACTCACCTTTTATTGTATATTATGTAAAACTCTCACATTTTTTTATTTGTACTCTTATTCTATAATATGCTCTTGTTAGTAATAGGATTAAGAAGGCAGTGAGAGAATGAATATTGGAAGGCTTATATTTTTTCATCGTAAACGTAGAAGCATGATATTTGAGTAAAATCGAAAGTAACTCGAAAGAAATATTAAGTACAGATAATATGACGGCTGCTCTGTATCCTTACGATTTGTATGAAGAACCAACGTTTCATCGACATGATTGTGAGTAAATATTCTATGTGTTAGAGGGCGAAGGTACATTCATTTTTAAAGATGATGAAGGACATGAAGAAAAATTCGATGTTAAAGTAGGCTCACACTTCGTTGTTCCTAAGAATGTTTGGTATGGAATGTATTGTAAAAAATTGAAAAATAGCTCTCACTTTACAAGTTAACAGAACAGACATTCAAACAGATAAAGTAGGAGCTTAGCACAAAAAAACTACGTGTATAATAGATTAAAAAATATAAAAGTGCTATTCTTAAAAGTACTTCTTAGCATAAAGCTCTACAGCCCTATGTAAAGTAGGGCTTTTCACTATAAAATCCATCTTTAATTATATCTCCATCGAATGTTTCATGTTAATAAAATGTAGCTTTTATTGTGTATAATAAATCAAATAAAAAATGGAAAAAGAGCTGCTTCTAGCCCTTAATCACCTTATTAATTATAGTGTTTTAAAAAAACAATAACCATGTTACAAAATCAAGCTGTCTGGATCTGCTAAAGGCTGAGGTGTCATAAAGGTACGGTTTGAATGGGTTCTCTAATAAATAATTCGTAGACTAATGTTTCAGATTCAATCAATACTATCATCATACAGATAAAACTTACCATGGTCATCACAAATAAATATGAATTCCTCGGAGCTCCAACCTTAAAATGTTATTTTAATGTATACTATTTACAAAATAATTTTCTGTATGGACTAGTATCCATACAGCTTGCCCTTTTACTGTCGTTTAGAGGACTTCTCAGTAATAATGGACTTATTCGACCGAATTTCTATTTGCGCATTTCATCTAATCTCTCTAAATCATCTACTATTTCTGATATATTCTCTTCTGCAAGTTGAGCAGCTTGAACCTGACCGGGTTTGAGATAGGAATTGGGATGAGAAATAACTCTTGTTAGAAAAAAGTATTGTTAATAACAAAATAAACAAAACTTCATCACTAAATATACCTATTTTTCCACCTCCATAGTTTAATGCAATATACTATGTTACAAGAATTGTTTGATATATGACGGGTAATCTAGGACAAGTATACATTTTAGTAGTTTATTTAACTTCTCTAGTAGTATTTTCATTCCCAAAAGCTTTACCACCTTGTTCTTCATTATTACTCAACATTGTCACCTCATCTGGCAATTCTACCTCGCTTAGATTTCCTTTTTCTCTTATTAATGGTTAATTTCATAAGTGAAATATCTTGTTGAATTCTATCAAAAAGGTATTCTGCCCTTCTTATTTCATAAATAGAATTATCTGACCCGTTGTTAAGTGTTTCATCTACGTATCCTAATGTTTTCAATAGTTCACCTGATATTTTTTCATACTGCTTTATATCCATAATTCTTATTCCTCTCCTTTTTAACACCTTGTGCCCGAAATAAACAGATGGAAAAAAATTTTCGCTCAGTATCGTTTTATATAAGTTAAATATTCAAAAGAATTAAGTTTGCTACGAAGGTGTTCCTGTTTTTATTTTATCAAAATAATGAAACCACTGATTTTAGCTTGAGAGGTGGTTTGTAGTGAAAATATGAAATTTTCTTGTGTATTCACTTCTTATTGTGCATTTACATTAATATATTTATATTTTATTATGTAATTTTTAATGAGAAGATCTTATATTTTAAGAATCCCTATATACCAGGAACTGAATGCAGAATTGACAAGTGCTGTAATGGGATATGTTTAGAAAGGAAATAAAAAGGAGGCTTTAAAAAGGTATAGGTCGGATTAGATATTGCTGGAACATACCATTTGGAACAAGTACCTGCACTATTTAATCTGAAAGAAGCTGTGGAACAAGTTGTAAATAAAGCTGCATAATTTGTAACAACTACACCAGCGAAGGTGTATTTGTTATGGTCATTTAAATAAACAGATTATTTTCCCTTTGACAGTTCCTCAACCTAAAATATTAATGAGAGTTTCTTAATAAAATTGGTATTTTATTATAAATATCTTATTTGATGCAGGATGTGGAATGTCGTTGTAATTTGGAGTGTATAGGTTAATTTTTCATTGAAATAAAACAATCGCCCTCAACATAACTAAATGTGTCTGAGGGCGATTGGATTATTGATTAGGTACGGATGTACTTATACATCTCTCTATTGTTCTTAATGAGTATTCTATCCTACAACTATCCTCATCATCCAAACAGTTCGCTGTAATATCGGTTACATTTGGAAAAGAAAAACTTATAGAGTTGCTATTATCAGGTAAATTGATTGTTGGTCGAATAATTTTGGGTATAACCGAACCATTTGTTGTTATATTTATTTCAAGGCCATCACCAGATATTAAAGTAATAGTCCCACATAAAACCCCAGTAGGAGTAGAAGCTCCACAGTAAATTTGAAATGGGTCGGTATCTTCTACACGATAAGTTCCCATAAAATCACAAGTAGGAACCGGACAATCGCAGCAAGCGGTCTTTTCTACGGTGTTAAGTGCCTTTGTAGTACTACCGCAACATGATGATTTTGAAGCATAAGCACTCATTGTTCTACCTCATTTCATAGTTTGTTTGGGGTATTGTATGGCTAATTAATTCGTTTTGATTAGACGGATGAGTAAATATTTTGGTGTTTTAGAGCTAATCGCAATCAACGCGGTTGGCTTTTTTATATTCCGAAAAAGGAGGTGATCTAACATGGCGCAATCACAGCCCGAAGTTGACGAGTGAATCGTGAAATAAAACGATGACGTTTTCGATGCTATTGCTAACTTAAAGGCGATTCAACGTGAAGTGAATAAACCAACGTGCCACTTCACATTAATAAATATGGAGAACGTAGTTGTGTGTTCGAATGCAAAGTCGATTTAGAAGCGTGGTGGAAAGCGAATGACAAATAAATTACAAAGCACGACCAACGAACTCCGCTATTTTAGCGGTGTTTTTTCTTATGTAGATGAAAACGGCGAACCTCGATTATCGGCGCCAGTTAAAATACTCCAAAATTCACGATAATGTATACCTTTTATCGTATCCTACCTCACTTCTGGAATAACATAAAATGTACTACCTATTCTTATAAAAAAAGGATAATAATAGTTCTTGTTGAAATATTAATATAGTGTTAGAAATGGATATAATTGATATTTATAACTACTATAGAACAAACTCAAATCCAATATTTCACACTAATTTATGTTTTAACGGGAGTGAGGCGTAGTGAAGATGAGTAAAAGTTTTTTTTCCTATCAAAAAGACATCCTGTTAGCATTTATTACTTCAATTGTAGGTTACATGGTTTTAATATCAACAAATAGAGTTGGATTAGTCGATTTAACTATTGAAGCAGTTTTGTTCTCTATAGCTAGTATAATAGGATTTAATGGCTATAGAAGATCTTCAAAGTCCATTAATAATCACTTTAAGAAATTTGAGTTATTTTACGGTATAACATATTTAATAGCTGTAGTCTCATTTATTATTGGTATATATTTTTTTGCTAACAACCCTACTATTCTAGAAATTGAACTTAGAAATGTAACGGAGAGCACTTTACTAATTATTATGAGTTTAATCAAATCATCATCCTTGATATTTTTAATTTTTACATGGAGCTATTTTTATAAGTATCTAAAAATATCAGCATCCACCAGAAAAAATATACTAATGTTCTTATCAGGGTTCTTACTTTATTGGATGTTATCAATAGTCATTTGGTTAATTACAAATGATTTAAATGTGTTAAGCTTGGGAATAGTTGTCGGGAGTGTAATTGGTATCTTTGCAATGATTGCACAAGACAAACGAACTAGATATCTGACTATCATTTTTATCATATACAGTAGTATACACTTAGTTGAGTTTTACATGATGGGGCTTGGTAAAAGTTTAGCAAGTGGATTAAATAACCCTGTATACTGGGGAGTCACTGTACTATATTTTTGTGAAGTAAATAGATGGATCAATAATGAAATTTAAGATGGAGAGATGTTATTGAATATTGAAGCAGGTATTAAAATTTAAAATGATGTTAGAGATAGTCTAAATGACTGTCTCTTTTTTATTTTGAAGGGATGTGTCTGAAGTGGAAAACAATTTTGGAGCAATTGAGAAAAAAAACTCCAAGACAAAGTGGATTGAAAATCTGGAGAATCAATCGCAAGAAAAATGTTGCATCCTTCTCCTTCTCTTCAGACGAAGACTTTACAGAATTCAAGGTAAAAGTAGTAAATGTACTGGCGCAGCCCATGACACCAGCACTAAGATAGATACAACTCATGGATCAGTTAATACAAGTGGAGATGAAGGCTATTCTGCAAACACACCAATTAATGTTCAAGTCACAGGTGATGATATTGAACAAGCTTCTAGTGTTGACAGTCAAAAAGTTATCAAGGTATTCATAAAAGATCATTCTATATGAAGATGGAATATGAAGATATTTGGAAAGAAGAAAGTAAAGCTGACTAATGTATATAAAGGGGAAAGATAGGTTGTTTCTCTCCTTTCTTCTTGATTGTTAATCATGATGTAGTTATAATTTATGCGATGTATTAAAATAATATCCTTACGGTAAAAGATGTTTTATCGTAAAATTCCTCTCCCTTATTACTCATTATCCACACTCTTCTCCGATTCTTCTAATATTTCTACTTTTGTTGCTCCTACTTTTGGGGGCTTTGTTTCAGCAGCTACTCTTTTATGCCAAACCTTAACCTTTTGACCAACAGTTAGCTCATCATATTCATCTTTATCAATTGCAAAATAAGCTGATTGATTTTCTTGTGCCTCTGATATTAGATCTTCCTTTGATTTATCATCAATATCATCTTTAGTAATATTACTAATTACAAGGATTTCATACACTTTACCTTCTCTTTTTTCAATAATGTAACCTTCGAATGTTGGATTTGTCGTTGAACATGATACAAGAAGAGATAAAATTACAGCAGTAATTGCATATCTAAATAAATTCATATAGAACCCCTCTAATTCCATTTTACTTGTTGCTTATTCATTGTTCATTTATTCTGGCAAGTGAATTACTGTATCATTAGTATAGGGGAAGATATCCTATAATTCCATAGCGTTCATTATTTGAGTGTAAAGTCCATATGTTCCACCTCCTCCGGATGGAAATTCACCTCCAGAATGTATAGGGTGTATTAAAAAATTATAAGGATCGTATACTATTGCACCATTGTCTCCTCGTTGAGAAAAATCATCTGAGCTGAGAATCATTATTTATCCTAGTACTTAAGCCTCTCATTCCAAGCATCTCCTTATGTCTCATTATGAACGAACATATATTCTTTTTAACGTATTAATCGAACGTATTTTCGTATATACTATTGGTAAAGGAGTGATACGTTTGAAGGACAGAGGGATAATGAAATGGATGCCAGCATTTATACAACCGGAACATATGAAGATGATGAAAGAAGCAAAGGCTAATTATTATAAGGTGCAAAAGCCTATATTAGATGAGCATGAAATAGAGGAAATTAACAGTACAATCCTAGAAGCTATGGAGTTTACACAAGAAGTAACAGTGACGTATTTTGAGGACGGTGCGTTTAAACCCAGTATGGGGTATATTCATTATGTAGATCAAATCAATAAGCATATTAGAGTAATGGATAAATTTGAGGATATACACAGGATTAAATTTGAGGATATTATTAATGTACAAATAATATAACAGCCCCACATGCTTTGCAGGGCTGTTATTTCATGGAGTGAATATCTTGCTGTATTTTATATTATGCAATTGTTATTATTTGTATGCGTATTTTAAAGGACGGACAACATTTACAGTGTTTAAAAACACCGCTTCATCCGTTGTTATTTCACCTTTTGATACTTTCTTCTCCTACTCATCACTTGTAATAATTCCTTGTTCTCTAGCCAAATTATAAGTCTCTGCCAACTCATTAAATTGCCACTTTTTTAGTTTCATATATTCTATCTCCTTGTTTTTAAGTACCTTCTTATAATTAAAAACAGAACACGCTTTCCAAGAGTAAACTGGAAACTCATTGTGTCCTTTTATCTGCTTATCATTTGTCATGTCCTTAATTAATGCAGAATGTAAGTCACCTAACGATTGTTCCAGTTCTGGAGTGGTTTTTTCATATCGGAAGTCACCTACAAGACAAATACCAATTGCATGTTTATTGCAATCTCTCAAATGATAAGACATCATTCCTGGACTGTGACACCAGACTAGATGCCTCTTAAGTTGAATATATTTTTCATAATACTACTTTGCTTCTTGATGCTTATTTAATTTCTTGTATATAAACAACCTATTATAGTAATAGATTGAATAGTTTTCATCTATCTCTATCACCTTATTTAAATCAGCTTCTATTTTTTTAAATTGTTTTAGTTCGTAACGACAATAGAAAGCATATGCGATAAATATATGATGATAAAAAAGTTCCATAAATATTTCTATTAAAAATGTGTACTTCCCTAGGACAACCATCGTGACAAAGTAGATTCTTCGACATAGTATATATTACATCATGTTAAAAGGGGGGATTTTTATGGACGCAGTTTTAGTTTTGGTTTTATTTATTCTTTTAGTTATCATTTTATTTGAAAAAACAAGATGTTACAGCATGGGAGATAATCTTGCTTTTCAATCTGGATTTTCTCAGGCATTTCAACCGAGTTTACCTAGGGTCGACCAATTTGATTTAAATGCTAGAATTGGTTCATTTTAAATACGTTAAAACACCACTGACATGATTCCACAACGATGATTACCAAACAAAACTAAAATACCATATATTTCAAGAGGTTTGTACGTTTTAATTATGGTGACCAAACAGGTTGACCTCCACCATGCCAAGGTGGCAATCATGGTTTGATAGAGCAGGCTAAACTTGGACAAAACCCAGTTTTATAGTGCTTTCATAAGTTACTTATCTGATTATTTCGTAGCACTTTGGGTTATTGTTGAAGGATTTTGTCAACAATTTGTCAACAAATGGTCAGCAGATCCGAAAAAAAGAAAAACTCTTAGAGGTAGCCTATGAAATAAATTCTAACTTTGAACTAGAAAGTTAAACATCATATATATTTAACTGCTTTAATTGACCTTAACAGAAAAAATCTATATAATAGTTCTAATTTTATAGTGGTGAATTACAAAAGATAGAACTTTTCTGTACTATAAGCCCCTCCTATTTTGTTATCTGTAGTTACTTTATATATTTACCTTTAACAAAGTGTATAAATTTTTCAATGGTCCATAAACGGTCTTGATATTCTGCAGGATACATTGAGTGATAAGGTTTAGGAACTACTAATGTTACCTTTTCCTCTGCCATTTCATCAAATTGGTTTGAGGATATCCCTTGTTGTAATGTTAACAGGTGTTTTTCTGGTATTCTATTCGCCTCATTCAATATCTGTCTCCATCTATCCTTACAAGTTGTTTTGGAACCTAAGAAGATTAAATCATTTGCATAATACGATGTATCTATATAGGCAGCATTACTTGGTAGAAGAAAATCTGGTTTGTTGTTTCCTTCAGATATACCTGGATGTGAGGAAGGTAGATTAAAAGAAGAGAATAAGAAATCAACATGATGCTCTAAACTCCTTCCTGCCCTACTCTTTCTTCTATTTAAAATTGTATTAGCAACAGCAACGAGCGAATCTACTTCACCAAATGGTTTAATAAGATACTCTTTATAAAGATGTCTTTCCAAAGCCTTAAATGTACTATATTCAATTTTTACCCATGTGAGAATAATATCATCTGGTGAAAATGTTTATATCGAAAAAGACATGGTATTTGAAATACTAACTTACCATGATACGATAGAACATTTTATAAAATATTTAATTCTACTACAACTTTCTCAGCATTCTGATCATTTTTTTATATTTATTTTTTACAGCACAATTTGATAACTCTTCTTATATTACTGTTGTGTTAAAAAGAGCGCTGATATACTTGACATCAACACCTATTCTTCCATTACCTCAAATAGTTCTTCAATAGTAGTATCTAATGCTCTTGAAATTGCAAAAAGGTGTTTAGCTTCAAACCTAGAATTTCTATCAAATCTTGAGATTGTAGCCTGAGTAACACCAGATAGATTCGCTAATTCCCTTTGTGTCATGTTTCTTTCTCTTAATATCTTTGATAGTTTAGAGTTGACTTCCTGCATTTTTATTTAGCTCCTTTTAGGTCATCTTGTTCATACGGTCTATACTTCTTCCTTAATTCTTCAAGCTCTGCTTTTTTAGCTTCAATATCAACACGCAGAAACAAGCTATCTCCACGCAATTTTTTAACTGGAGTTAATTTACCAGAACTGATAAGCTGACTCATTCTTTGTCTGGTGACTCCAAGGATTTTGATAGCTTCAGACGTTGTTAATACTTCCTCTATGATGAACTTTTCTACTTCTTCCCTTGTGTATAAATGGTACTTCATATAGATCATCTCCTGAGTTGTTGTATTTGAGGTTCTTTATAATATTACTTGACTTACATCTGATATTTTTTACTTGATTGCCTATTGGACAGTGGTAAAATTAGCTACTACTTCCCCAACAACCGGATCATGTTTGTAGTTTTTATACAGCCTAATTGTTACTCTCCTTATTAATGTTGTATAGGGAATTCACCGTTTTTATCATCATACGGTCTATATTTTTTCCTTAACTCCTCAGCTTCTTTTCTTCGAACATCCAAGTCTGATTTTAAAAATAGCTTAATTCGTGGTACTTCTTTTACAGGAGTTACTTTTCCATGAAAAACCGCCTTGTTTAAGGCTTGTTTTGAGATCCCCAAATATTCAATTGCTTCAGGAGTGGTCAATATTTCATCCTGGATAAATTCAATCAATTCTTTTTTGCTGTTAAAACTGTACTTCATAAAAATCACCTTTCCAATAATTTTATTAAGAGTAGTATAAACCAAACTCCAACTGCAGTGACTCCGATCCACTTTAATACAGTCATATTCGAAAAATCTAAATCAGAGATCCAAGCTAAAAATAAGACCAAGAACAAAATATCTGTCAAATTAATTCTTTTCATAATTATATAAGGTGGTTGAATATAGTCTACTATTAGATGAAAGAAGTATGTAAGCCCGTTCTTCCTTATGGCCTAGTGTTTCCGTTTCTTTTGCTGCTTTTTATTGTCTTTCTTCACTTGATCTTTCTAAATTCTTTTGTTCCTGAATAACTAAAGGAATATGTATTTTTCAAACCAACCACCTTTGTTCACTTCCTTTCTGTTCTAAATTATACTAACTCCCATGACAATAGTCAGTAGTGTATATTTGAAATTTTTGTTTTTTCGAAAAAATGTTAATTTTGTTATATTTATTGCCTTACTTAAGTAGTCAATACTATTTTAGTTAATAATGAAGACGAAAATAAACTCTCCCCTCCGTCTCCTTCATTAACACTAAAATAGTTATTGATACTGCCTACTCTCAAATACACACTGCACAAAACGGTTAATTTTTGCATTTATTTCAAATAAATCCAAATTTAGACTTTAAATTAGAATCATAGAATTCTTGTTTTCTCTTATCTAAAATACACCTTCTGCATACTCTTATGGATTCGGTATACTTACAATTCGGATATTTACTACAACCTATAAAATTTCCGCTATCTTTTCTTCTCTTTCGTTTAATTAAAATTCCATTAGTACAACTTGGACAATCACCAAATTGTTCAAAATGATCTATTATATCCTTTGAATTTTCTTTCGTGGAGTTTATTTTTATATTTTCCTGTGGGGGGGTGTGCTTTTTTCTCAGAATTATATAAATATATAACTACAATAAAAATAACTATTCCCCAAAATAGATATACTACAAAGTTCGTATCATTAATATCAATGTTGTTAGTAGTAAAATCACTCGGAGTATAAGAGTTACTTGGGGTGTTTGATGATCACGTTCCATTATGAAAATGATATTGACCATAACTTAAGTCATAACTACTGCAGTTAGTTCTACAAGTATGTCCTCCATTAGAATCTGTACGTCCTGAATGTGTTAAGACTGCCTCACCTGTATTAATATATAAAACACATAGAATAAATATAAAAATTATTAATCTTTTGTTCATTTTTCATCCTATCTCTAAAAGAAATTCTCGTCAGACTCGTTTAACTTCCTTATCCATTAATTTCAGATTCTAAAGCTAAACTATTCATTTCAAGATTATCTCCGGAACTCAAATATTTCTAATTATCAAGTTTAGTTCTTTCATCACTTGTTTCCTAATTCCTACTTGTCTTTCAAATAAACTAAAACATTACTTTTGTTTCCTTGCAATAGTAGCTCGTTTTCTTTCTAACACGTCTAACTTAAAAAATAACTTATCACGTACCATTTCCTTAATCGGTGTTAAAACACCTCTATTGACCAGATCATTTAAATTTTGCCTGGAGCAACCGAGGATCTCGATTGCTTCAGACGTATTTATTATCTCTTCAGCTATAAACATCTTTAGCTCTTCCTTGTTTTTAAAAGTAAGTCCATTAGTTGTCATGCTGCTTAATCCTCCTTCTTAACCACAGGGAAATTGCTGCCGTTAGCAGCCATACCCCAGCTTAAATAGATGCAATAATATCTAGACTGGTTGGACTTTTATAGTCTAATGACGCAAAGTGAAATATAAACAATACGAGAAAAACAATGTGGAAAGTATCAGTTTTTTTCATGAATTTTAACGGACATGGTATAATGATAGTAAGGTTGGAGGAGAGTCGAACCTGCTCCTACCTTACTTTGAGTATTAGCGTTATTCCTTAATCGGAATGCGTTTTTCTTGTTGTAGTTTTTTCTTCTGTCTTTTAGGTCTAGTAAGTTTTTTATAATGGATGTTAATCCTACCAGTATTCCTACCGACCATGCTGTGATTCTATGTATCCTCTCCCAAGTTTCCATGTCCATTATTCTTTCACCTCCTTCTATACTATTAATATATCAATAACCTTGACTTAAGTTAATATAAATTGATAATAATTGGATTTATTAGTAAAAAATAATATATTTTCTATAATAGTGTTGCTAGAGCGCCCTCAAACAAAAACATCTTTTCATTCACGTACTATAGGATAATAAATGCAAAATAAAAAAAGCCTTTAATCATGAAAGTAAAGAGGAGGTAGTATGACTATCCTATCCAATAACAAATTATAAAAATTATCCATTAGTCGTGTAGGAAAATCACTATAATTTTTAACTTAGTCTTCACTATCCGAACATAATTTCGTATATAGAGGGATTGTGAACTGGATGCCAGCTTTTATACAGCCGGAACAAATGAAAATGATGAAAGTAGCAAAGGATATTATAAAGTGGAAAAGCCTGTCTTAGATGAGCATGAAATAGAAGAAATAAACAATATAATCCTTGAAGCTATTTAGTTTATAAGAGAGGTAACTGTTACATATTTTGAGGATGGATCATTCAAACCTTGTATGGGACATATTCATTTTATTGACCAACTCAATAAGCATATCAGAATTATGGATAAATTTGAGGAAATACATAAGCTTAAATTTTAGGACATAATAAACATACAAATAATATAACAGCCCCACATGCTTTGCAGGGCTGTTTTTCGTGGAGTTGATATCTTGCTTCTGCAAATATCAACGGTTACAAAATTGTAGGACTTTTACGATATAATCAATCTTATATTATATATTCACAGTAAATAGTACCATAAAAACCCTTCTAGCAGAAAGATGTGTAATTTAATATCTTTTATTGTATTAATAGAGCTTTTAATCCACTGGAGTTATCTAGATATTTAGATAAAACAATTAAATGCTAAGGCTGTAAAAGAGCACTGTCTTTAGCCCTACTTAAATAGTGGAGTGCTACAGTTCAGTTTAAGAACTTCTTCATCAAGTTGCGAAAAACTACAAATTCAAAAATCAACTTCGATTGTGGTAGACCATCAATTATTCAGATATAAATGTCTTTCCTTTTTCAAAAATAACATCATCAGCTACAATACAAAACTCATCTTTTCTAACATTTCCTGTTTCTATAGAAACTCTTAATTCAAAATCCCCAATATCAGACAAATATATTTCATGATCTAACCAAAATATACCCTGATTTATTTTTGAGAAAGAAAAAAATTTTACACCTGTGAAAACAATCAAAGTAGTTCCATAGCAATCTAAAGAGATTGTTACGGTGTTTTTATCAGTTTGATTATAGGCAATTATCATTGCATCATGAAAATATGTCTTCACTAAATTAATTGCATTTTTTGGTAGTTTTCGTTCAATTGATTTATAATATAGATTATATTGTTCACTACACTCTTTAATCTCTAATTGAAAACGCTCTCTCCAATTATTTACAAAGGCCATTGATTCCTCAGAAAAACAAGTAACACTATTAAGTGAAAAATTGTTCAATATAGAGTCACCCACATGTTTTAGTAAAAAAGGTTTGACCATTTGGAATTCTTGAAGTATGGTTTTTTCTAAGTTTGCGTCATCATTCTCTGAATCAAAGATATCCATTAAATCAAAAAATTCATTAATTGCTTTTTTTTCATATATTTCATTAGTAATATATTTCACCATATCACCCTTTCTAAATAATAATTTTAGATAATATTAGTAATACAATCATATGAACAGGATAGAAAAAGTACTGAAACAACCAAGGAAGCTTATAATCATATTTTTCTAAGAATATAATTACAAAAATCGATAGAATTGAAAATAGTTGAAATGAATGAAATCCATATATATATTCCTGCAAATGTAGCTATTATTTGAAAGAAAAGAACTTGATATAATTTATTGTAAAAAATGTAGAAGATAAAAATTAAAGCAAGACCATAAATTCCATATTCAAAAAAAAAGCGCATCACTTATTAATGCAATAGTACATATACTTATATATTTAATAACAATATTTAATCTGGTTTCAAATATTATTAAAATAATAAGTCCCGATAATAAGGTGAAGACCACATTTATATAATCATTATTAAATAAATAATAATATGGCACTTGAGATATAATTGCCAATAAGAATAATCGTAACGCATAGCGTTTAAAGTTTTGTGTACGCTTAATTCCGGATGCGATCCCCCATGTGAATAAGGGAAACGATAAACGCCCTATTAAAGTCAATATAGTAATATCAGGGTAAAATATTTGTCCTATGTGGTCAATGGTCATAGTTAAAGATGCGATAACTTTAATCATATTATACTCTTTCTTTTATACTATTTGTTTTTAAAACTCAAAAAGGGCATCTATAAGTAAAACTACTACTCATAAGATCGCCCCTCCCTTTAATTTACCAATACCAAACGTGATTTTTTCTATTTTGTTTATTTCCCCAATAACTGCAGTACCAAGTTGCAGTATCTACTGGATGATAGTGCATGTAATAACCTTCTCCGTGCTGAGAGTTTGAATGTTAAATATAAGTTTCTATCTTACCACTATTTTTCGCAATATCAATAGCCTTATCCTTAGTTCTAGCCCAAACATTATTTTCTTCAGAGTTTGCTACTTGTATCCATTCAATAGCAGCACTTCTATTCGGGATTGCAGGCCCAATAAATACATCAGTTTTATCTTCGTCTAAATTTGCTGTCCAATAATCATATTTAGACTTATTCATCTCTTCCCATGCTTCTGCAATCTCATACGCTATGATTCCAGCTATTGCTATTGATGCTGCTTCTGCAAATAATGCAGCCAGTAAACCCGCAGCCCCCCACTCTATGATTGCACCAGCTAATAAAGGTATTTGAGCAACTACGATATTTTCTTCTTCTTTTTCTTTATCAATTTTCTCTTTTCCTTTGTTTTCACCTTTTTCAATTTTAATTTTTTCTTTACTTTTATCGTCAATTACTGTTGCTAAAATATATCCATTTGTGTGTGCTTCTTCAACTTCTACCCTATATTTTGTTCTTTTTTCCTCACCATTTTTTAATAAGCTTTTAGGTTTTTCAACTGTTTCTAATGTAACTTCATTAGTAGTTTTATCTAAAGTAGCATAAAGCTCATCACCTTTATACTCTGTCATTACAGTCACAAGATCATCACTTGTTTCTACTACCTTGTAATCTATTTCATTTTCTTTATCAGCATCATCTGCTCTTGCTATATTTGTCGAACCTAAATTCATCAATACTATACAAACAGATAAAATCATTGCTAAAGATTTTTTAAAAAATGAACGCATATTAATATCTCCTCTTATTTGTGTGTTAGCCTAACAAAACCTTCTCCAAATACTTTATCTTTTCCTGGAATACCCAATTCAACAGACATAGATTTGAGCATGCTATAGATATCACTTAAACTTAATTCTCTATCGTATTCTAGTAATAAAGCAACAAGACCAGTAATATGTGGTGCTGCTATAGAGTTCCCGTCAACTATTTCATAACCATTGTCCTTTGATGTCGTGACTATATGAACACCAGGAGCACTGAAATCAATTTTTCCATTTGATGATTTTATGTACTTGCTATATTTTATATCTACAGAAGATACTGATATAACGCCTGGATAAGAGGCTGGATACCCCACATTTTCATCCGAGGAATTGCTAGCAGATGCAATAATGATGATACCGTGGTCTAAAGCATTATTTATAGAATTTTTAAGCAGAGGATCATCTTCAGGAACTGCGAAGCTCATATTAATCACATCTATATTATTCTTAATGCACCACTCTATTCCTTTTTCCACATCTGATACTACTCCTTGTCCAAAATCGTCTAGAACTTTTACAGGATAGATATCTGCACTAGGAGCAACACCTACTAAACCAAAATTCCGGGTCATTCAAAGAGAAGGACAACCTAACTCCGGAACAAAAGGAACTGCAAGAATTACGTAAGCGAAACAAGCAATTAATGATATTTTAAAGCAAGCCGCGCTGATACTAGGACAAAAAGTAAATGTGATTAAGCAAAACAAACACAAATACTCGATATCAGCAATGTGCCAAGTCCTACAACTCCCAAGAAGTACGTTTTATTATGAAGCAAAACACCGAACTCATGAGGATGATATCACATCACATATTGTTCGAATCTTTCATGAGAGTCGACAGAATTACGGGACACGCAAAATTAAACATGAACTTATAAAGCTTGGGAAAGCTGTTTCTAGAAGACGCATTGGTAGAATCATGAAAGAACTAGGACTGGTTTCTAAATATACTGTCGCACAGTTTAAACCCCATTCAGAAAAGCCAAATGAGGACCAATATTCCAATGAACTAAACCGTAAATTCACGCGGAACGAAGCGTTTTCCGTTGTCGTAAGCGATTTAACATATGTAAGGGTTGATAAAAAATGGCATTACATATGTGGGTTCGCCGTGCAGATGATTTATCTACATGGTTCTGTCATTCCGTTTACACCAACACTGCCTACACACGTATCACCCACACATGTCACTTCTATTTTCGTTACATTTTCAAATGAATACATTACGTTATCATTAGCTGAATCAACTATTATCGTTTGTTCAATTCCGTTTGCAGTAAATTTTACAGTTGCTGTTCCTCCGTCCTCGTAATCAACAGCCCCGTGTAACCCGACCGGTCTACCGTTATAAAGCACCCGCGTATCTCCTGCGTCTACACGATAAAGTAAGTTTAAAAGGGCGATAATTAACTGACACGGACAATCACACGTCTTATCTTCCTTGATTGTACTTCCGCAACACGTTGTTACCTTCTTATATTGACTCATTGTTTTACCTCCATTATCACAAAATGAATACGATATCATATGCAGTGATTCCTATTCGTGATTGGACATAAATTAGGTCAATAATTATAGATTAAACAAACAAAATTTGTAAAAAAGATACTAAAAATTAGTTACATCTCTAGTTAAAAGTTTCACTTTTCATCCATGCATTAAAATGTAGCTTTTATTGTGAATTACATTTTCCAGATCTAAATAGAATAAGGGCTAGAATTAGCTCTATTAACCACAATAATCATTGAGTTTACTTTTAAATGTCTATAAGATAGAAAAAAAGGAAAATTATGCAAAAACAATAGACGACATCGTAAATAGTTGGTATAATCTAAATGTTCAGATAATTAAAAATAAGAGGTGTGTCCATGAGAAAAAAACTAATGATGTTTGTTGCAGCCTTTACATTAATTTTCGGGATGGGATTAGGTACAACTAGCGCATATTATCCACCGCCTCCTCCTGATGATGGCGGTAGCACTGGTGGCGGTGAGAACTGTGATCCAGCTCCAGATGGTATTTCTCTTAATAAAATTTGTCCACCTGAAGGATGATAGTGCGTATTGATCATTTAATGTCATTTGGAGTACCTCACCATTCCTGGTGAGGTACTTTTTTTCCTAGCACACATCTCAGTTTTATCCTTAAATAGCAGTAACCACAATTTCTATTATGTTTATTTGAATCTGCTTTATCTTAAAGAACAGGGTTAATTATTTATATTAATTAAGTCAAATACTTCTTCAAATTGATCCCATTTTACTGTTACTTTTATTACTTCGTCCTCTTGAACTATTGACTCACTCTTAGAAGAATAATTGAAATTAAAAGCGTCCTCAGATAGAGGTTCAGTAATTTCCAAATTATTCAATGTCCGCCCCACACTTCCATTAGATGTTTCGTATGTGTATGTAAGGGTATTTATTTGTGAGAGATCATTGAATTCTCCGATATAGTTTATAATAAATTCTTCACTTCTTTCGTGGTCATACCTTTCTTTTTCATCTTCCCATACTGATGTACCTGTTATAATAACTTCGCCTTTCCAATATTGACCTTCTCCACTAAATATGTGTTCATACTCTATTTCTTCCTCTCCATTAAATACGTTTACATTTTTAGAATTATTTTCATTAGAGCAAGATGTTAATACTGCTATTAGTATCAACAATAAACCTATCATCTTTTTCAATTTAAATCCTCCTATACTATAGCTACTAAACACTTTATCACTTTTGTTTACTAGTTAGTTTTTTGTACTATACCCAAGCCACTACTAAAACACCCCAACTCAAAAGAGTAGGGGTTAAAATCCAATAAGCTATTAATTTCCATTTTCAGTATCTAAAATTGCTTGTACAATTACATGTAAATCTGTCTCGTTTATTTCACCATCTAAATTCACATCAGATTCTACTTCACTTACTTCTTCGCTTGATACTCCAGTATCATATGAAGCAATCGCAAGATCTCCAAGTGTTACCTTACCATCATTATTTACATCACCATCGGCTAATGTTACATTGATCTCTAATTCAGTTAAGGAAGGAGCATATTCATTTCCGTATTTATCAGCAACAAGACCATTTTCCACAACGATTTTTCCAAACCCACCAGAAAATTTTGCTTTAAATGTTAAGGTTACTAAAACAGCATCTTCATTTATACCGAAATCACGCCCTTGACTAGCAAGAATGTAACGCAATGTGTTTCCTGGATCTTCCTCTGTATAATAAAAGTCTATGCCATCTCCAGTTGAAGCACCTACAAAATCAAATAATGTATCATCGTAAATAATATTGAAATCCTCTGCATAGATATCTTGTCCATTTTTCAACCATACATCTACTGTGAATTCCTCTGTACTAAATACTTCATTTTTTTCTGTTTGCAGATCTAATGTTAATTCAGTTGTACCAATAACACTATCATCAAAAGGTAATAATACACCCGAACCACCAATGTCAACCGCATCTAAAACAAGTTCCCAAGCATCTTCATTTATGATTTCAACGACGTGCTCTTTCTCTTCCAAATCTAGCAACTCAAAAAAACAACTTGGTTCATCCCTAGATAGCCATTTTGATTGATTGGGTATGGTATACCATCAACATATACTGTAGAGTTGTGAGTATATTCAAAGTGGTCATACGTAGCTAATAACCTTAGTTTCGTACCAGTAAAATTGAATTTAATTTTATCTCCTGCTACCGCAGTAGTATTATAAGATCCTCCAAAAGGAAGATTGTGATGTTGCATCCAAAAACCATCACCTTCATAAGTTATATAACCATCTGTATCATCATACCTCGACCAATCTGGTTGTGGTGTATCAATGATCTGTTCACCTACATAGGCACTTGTAGTACTTGGCATCACTACTAACGGTAATATTAATGCAAATAATGAAAAAATTGTGACAGCTAATACTTTCTTCGATAATTTCATGAAAAAAATCCTCCTCTGTTAGTATTATATTTTAGTAAATTGTATTTATAATTCTATCAAAAAAATTCATACTAATGTTTTGTAGACACAATGTCCATTAAGTTTACTAATCAAAATGAATGTAAATTGTAACTGCTGAAAAATCCAATAAAATGGATATTTTATTGGTTTCACAAATAGCTATATCCCTAATATCACTCATGAGAGTGCTGATAATATATTCCTTACTATTGTTCATGATTTTTTTAACCGGTAATCTTCCATATAAAAAGAGCATATAAAACTCCCACATGCTCTTTTATCTTTTTCAATTATTAATAAAATCCTTATTGTCATTGATTGAATATGTATCATTGTTTGACAACCACTCTTGAATCCAAGAATAGTATAGTAATTATCATCATCTGTACGTATGAATGGAATCCCACTGCCTAAAAGAACTTGATTTAAATCTATTCCATCAAATTCACTTAGGGTAATCCCCATATACTCAGCTATTTCTGATTTACTATATAATCTCATTTCTATTTTACTGTTTTCACTTACTGAATTGACTGAACTAACTGAATTAGATTTTGCCATGTCTGATAAAGAATTGGAGATAAATATTGAACTGACTAAGATAGATATTGCTAGAATAATAATTGATATCCCAGTAAAATTTATTTTCATATTCCCGCCTCCGCTTTTAAACCATTCATGGGACATATTCACTATGTAGATCAGCTCAACAAACATATAAGAGTAGTGGATAAATTTGAGGAAGTACACCGTATAAGATTCGAGGATATAATTAATGTACAAATAATATAACAGCCCCACATGCTTTGCAGGGCTGTTTTTTCGTGGTCGTCATTCGTGATGTATTTTATACTATGCAAGTATTGTTTTTTGTATTCGTTATTTTAAAGACAGCTAACGTTTATAGCACTAAGATATATTATTTCTCTTAATGTTATCTACTTTTTCAATTCCTTTTACCACTTGTCACTTGTAAGACAGTCATGTTCTTTAACTATTTTTAGGACTAGAATGAGGCCATATTCCTGTAAAAAGTGGGATGTAGTTATCATCTGAGTTGATTGAATCGAAATAGACCAAAGTATGAAAATGCCCCCCACTCACCTACCTTGATTCATTCTAATATAGATTTAAGTGGGAGGTGTTAATTAACAAATAACCCCAACCATCTATTAGAGAATTATAATTTAGTTACCTATCTTCGTTCAAGTAATTCTTTTATATCGTCTACTTTGAAGTCTAATAGGATTTCTTTTTGAATAACACGTTTGAGTGTTTCTGAAACATTATTATTAACATCCATTAAATCACGAATAGTTACTAACCTATCAGATTCGAATGCTGCAACTGCTGCTTGAATTTTCTCACCTTCAGCGTTCATAATGTGTGCTAACGCTAATTCTTCAAATCCAACTGTAACTAATAAAAATAAAAGAACATTTTCCTCACTATATTGTGGTAGTTCTGGTGCTACTGGCATCCCCATTTGTTTATGTCACCTCTTCTCATTTGACTTACATTAAAATTATATGTAATAGAAAAAGAACTGCTTGTTTAAATGACTATTAACAAATGAAAACAAATAAATTATATTTTTTAACTAGATAGATTTCTCTAATTTATATGTATTAAATAAGTTCCTATAGTTATGATTATGTAAACTAGAATTGAATAACCTATACATGGATATGCAAAAAAGCTGACGGTCTTACATGCCAGCTAAATCTTTATTAAGGTGATGGTACTCTTGCAGCTCCAAAAGTTGTATCAAACATAAGGTTCCCATCTACAGTATTTGAATAAACAACATCTACAGTATCCCCAGGCTGTAATTGTACTACGGTACTTGTAGTAATAGAATTCTCACCCGTAATAAAAGGTGGTACAAAAACATTAGTTGCCCTACTTAAAACTTGAGCACCTAAAAAAATTGTTAACGAAGCAGAATTGTTAATATTAGAATCTGTTGCTCTAAAACGAACGGTAGCATATATAACATAAACTCCGGATTGATTAGGGGTAAATGTTGAAGTAAGAGGAGAGTATTCATTATTTAAATCAAATACTACATTAGGGAAAAGAACTTCTACGGATGTCCCCCCAACAAAAGACATATCATTGATTAATTCTGCTCTAAATGCTGATTGAGGATCAGAAAGACCAGGTATTCCTTGAGGCCCTTGAAGTCCCTGTTTCCCCGGTGGTCCTTGAGGTCCTTGTGGTGGTGGTGGAACAACTCTACATTTACAATCTTTATCCTTCATTATTATTTTCACCTTCTATAATTATTTTTACTTTTATATGTATGGTTATTTGTTATAGAAGATTGGACTAAAATATATAACGTGACTAAAATGTGTAGAAGTCTATACAAATAGTACATATTACCATAAGTTCCGATAGCTACTATGTATGTAAACTAGATTTGAATATGGCATACAATCTTAAACAGACTTTCACGAACCTCACCAATAAATATAGTGGCGCATGTTCAAACAAGAGTTCATATATTAAGGTAATAAAACTGATATATGAGGTGCTTCTTATGGTAACGGCTTATGTCGTAAATAATGGATTTGGATCAAATAACGGGACTGTTTCTGTCATAGATGTAAAAACTCATCAGGTGATTGCCACCGTTCCTGTGGGACAGAACTCATTTGCTATATCCTTCACACCCAATGGCAAATTGGCTTATGTCTTAAATAATCTATTTCCCCCAAATAATGGGACTGTTTCAGTTATAGATGTGAAAACTCATCAGGTGATTGCTACGGTACCAGTGGGAGATGACTCACGTACTTTATCCTTCACGCCCGATGGCAAATTGGCTTATGTCTTAAATAATGGGTTTTCCCAAAATAACGGGAGTGTGTCTGTCATAGATGTAAAAACTCATCAGGTGATTGCCACGGTGCCTGTGGAAGGGGACTCACTTGATGTGTCCTTCACGTCCGATGGTAAATTGGCTTATGTCGTAAATACCAGAATTTTCCCAAATAACGGGACTGTTTCTGTCATAGATGTGAAAACTCATCAGTTAATTGCTACGGTACCAGTCGGAGAGGACTCACGTGATGTGTCCTTCACGCCCGATAGCAAATTGGCTTATGTCTTAAATAATGGATTTTTCCCAAATAACGGGACTGTTTCTGTCATAGATGTGAAAACTCATCAGGTGATTGCTACGGTACCTGTCGGAGAGTTTTCACGTGATGTGTCCTTCACGTCCGATGGTAAATTGTCTTATGTCGTAAATTCCGGATTTTGTCCAAATAACGGGACTGTTTCTGTCATAGATGTGAAAACTCATCAGCTAATTGCTACGGTACCAGTGGGAGAGGACTCACTTAATGTGTCCTTCACGCCCGATAGCAAACTGGCTTATGTCGTAAATAATGGATGTTCCCCAAATAACGAGACTGTGTCAGTCATAGATGTGAAAACTCATCAGGTGATTACCACGCTGCCTGTGGGAGAGAACTCAATGGTTGTAGCCTTCACGCCCGATGGTAAATTGGCTTATGTCGTAAATACTCGGTCTTCCCCAAATAATGGGATTGTATCTGTCATAGATGTGAAAACTCATCAGGTAATTGCCACGGTACCTGTCGGAGAGAACCCAATTGCTTTGTCTATCACACCTAATGGGGGTAATGAGTGCTAAACTATGATATACCTCAAAATAGATTTCTCATTATGTAAGATAATATTAGTTCCAATTTTTCATTTCTGAAGAACTGGAACTAATATATTGATTCCTATAGTTGCTATTATGTAAACTAGATTTGAATATGATATTCATTTATATACATAAACTTTGTTCTAAGTACGAAAAAATTAAAGTGTAGTTAAAAAATGGTGCCGCTGAAAAGAAGATTAAATATCTCCCACAATTTTTACATTTCCCAATAATTATGATATTCTAATCATAGACAAGCTATTACTGCATACAATAAGAAAGACCGAAGGTGCTGTAACACCGACGGCCTTACAATAACGATTCCCTCAGTGGATCGGCTTAGTTCTGAACTGCACCCCAATTGTTAGACAAAACTAACAACGGAGGTGCAGTTTTTAATGACAAAGTATTCCTTAGAAACTA